>CALPKD020000009.1 GCA_943324055.2 Chitinophaga pinensis | reverse complement strand
ATTGGCTTTATTAATCAAGTAAGACAAAGAGGATACGGTAAAACAATTAATGGACAGTGGGTTTATTCAATAGCAGTAACTAATGGTGGTTCTGGTTATACAACTACTGCACCAATTGTAACTATTAGTGGTGGTGGCGCTTCAAGAGCGGCAACTGCAACGGCAACGGTAGCGAGTGGTAAGGTAACAGCCATAACGATTACGGACAATGGTGCAAACTTTACATCTATACCTACTGTGAGTATTGCAGCTCCAACAACAGGAACTGCTGCAACAGCAACTGCGACTTTATTTGATTATGCTACACAGTGTGATTTCCCAGATGCAACACAATGGACAGCAGCTACTTTGCGTCAAGCAATTATGTTAGAGCGTTCATTGGAATTAGGTGGAGAAGGGCATCGTAAATTGGATTTGGTACGTTGGGGTACCTTCATGACCGTAATGCAAAATATGCAAACAGTGATTTCAACCGGACAAGCTGCTTATAGTATTGGGCCATTAAGCTTTATTGCAACACCTGCAACACCAACAGGGACTTCTGCTACTTATTTAGGAGCATCAAGAACAAATGCTTTAGCACCGTTTAAAAATGCAACCACTAGAGATGTATTGTTCCCAATACCAATCGGGGAAACACAATTGAATCCAGCAATTCCACCATCAGCGCAAAATACAGGATGGTAAAATATTTGGATAAAACATTTATAAAAAGATAAAGATGAAGTGGATATATATAATTTTCCTATCGTTTTTAACTACACAAATCAAGGCAAACATTAGTTTGCCTCGATTTGTTAGTAGTGGTATGGTATTACAAAGAGGAATGCCTATTTCAATTTGGGGATGGGCGGATCCAAATGAAAAAATACAATTATCATTCAATGGGAAAAATTATACCACGCTTACTGGCTTGGATAATAAGTGGAAGATACAATTGGCGTCACAGCAAGCTGGCGGCCCTTATTCAATAGTCATAAAGGGCAATAATACAGTAACTGTTGAGGATGTATTAATTGGAGAAGTGTGGTTGTGCTCTGGCCAATCTAACATGGAATATGAATTGTTTAAAGCTGGCGAAAAATATCCAAACGAAATTGCGAGCTCAAGCAATGATTTAATCCGTCATTTTCAAGTAAAGCGCAATACGGCATTTACGCCTTTGCAAAATATTGAATCAGATAAGGGTTGGGAAAAATCAAATCCATCCACAGTTGTAAACTTTAGTGCGATTGCTTATTTCTTTGGCCGAAAATTATTTGACAAATACCAGGTACCAATTGGATTAATCAATTGTAGTTATGGAGGTACACCTGCAGAAGCATGGATGAGTGAAGCTGCAGTAAAGCCTTTTCCAAATTATGCAACAAGGCCAAGTTATTTGATGGATCAAAAAAAGATAGATAGTATCGCTGCTAAGGATAAAACATTTACAGATAGCTGGTTTGAGAATACAGGGAAATTGGATGTTGGCGATGCCGAAAAATGGCAGGCTACCAGCTACGATGCTAGCAGATGGGAAACGGTGGGAATGCCTAGCTATTGGCAGGAAAAAATATTGCCAAGTGTAAGCGCTGGTGTGGTTTGGTATAAAAAAGATATTTTTATTTCAAAAAAATATTCAAATGCCGAAGCGACACTAAGAGTGGGGAACATTGTGCTAAGAGATATTACCTATGTGAATGGAGTTAAAGTGGGAACCACCTCCAATAGATATGCTCCGAGAAAATATAATATTGCAAAAAATTTATTACACGAAGGTATCAACACGATTACTGTAAAAGTGTTAACCGAAAGTGGAGACGGCGGATTTATAAAAGACAAGCCTTATAAATTAGAAATAGGGGACACGGTAATTGACTTAACAGGCAGTTGGAAATATAAGCTTGGAGCACAGGTGCAACCTTTGGTAAGAGAGGGATTAATTAAATTACATGCCGAACCTACCTCACTTTATAACGCAATGTTGTCGCCATTAATTGGCTATGGCATTAAGGGTGTGATTTGGTACCAAGGAGAATCTAATGTGGGAAGATCAAAAGAATATTATACTTTATTTCCTGCATTGATCAACTCGTGGAGAGCGGTTTGGGGACAAGGAAACTTCCCTTTTTTATATGTTCAATTGGCAAATATTAATAAGCCAAAAACACAACCTGCCGAAAGCAAGTTGGCCGAGCTACAGGATGCACAATCTATGACATTGCAATTACCCAACACGGGGATGGCGGTTACAAATGATATTGGAGAGTGGAACGATGTACACCCAATGAACAAGATGGAAGCTGCAAATAGATTATATCTAGCTGCATTAAAAGTCGCGTATCATCAAAACGATATTGTTTATTCGGGCCCTACTTATGAAAGCAATAAAATTGTAGCCAATAAAGTGATTGTGCAATTTAAAAATATAGGATCAGGATTAATCGCAAAACAAACAGGCAAATTGAATTATTTCGCAATTGCCGATTCAACTCGAAAATTTATTTGGGCAGATGCAGTGATTGAGGGAGACAAAGTGATTGTATCAAGTAAGGAAGTAACAAATCCAAAATTTGTAAGATACGCATGGGCGGATAATCCAATAGGGGCTAATTTATACAACAAAGAGGGCTTGCCTGCATCTTGTTTCAGTACTGAAAAAAAGTAATATGAAAAAAATATTGAGTTTAGTAATTGCATCGAACATCTTTTGTTTCGCAGTTACTGCGCAAACCTTATCTAAGTCTGATATGGTAAAGTTTGACTTTGCCATACTTGCACAAAAAAAGAAAAAGGTACAAGCTAAAAATGCGGCACTTATGCCAGCATACAATGAGCTTATAAAAAACTGTAATCAATTATTATTGTTAAAGCCCGCGAGTGTGATGGACAAAGCCGACACGCCGCCAAGCGGAAGCAAGCATGACTATATGAGTATTGCCCCCTATTGGTGGCCGGATACTACCAAGCCAGGAGGGGTTCCTTACATGAGAATGGATGGACATGTTACACCCGAAACAAAAAATTACGCGGACAAAACCAATCTGCCCAACTTGTTTGAAAATGTAAACTTGTTGGCTTTGGGATATTATTTTTCAAATGATGAAAAGTATGCTAAAAAAGCAACCGAACTTTTGCAGGTTTGGTTTTTGGATACGGCCACAAGAATGAACCCTAACATGAATTTTGGTCAAGCAGTAAAGGGGAGGTCAGTGGGTCGCGCCGAAGCATTGATTGATTCAAGAGGCCTGATATATTTATTAGATGGGGTGAAGTTAATCTCAAAGTCTGCATCGTGGACTCCAGAAAAAAACGGAGGCTTACAAAAATGGGTAGCCGATTTTTTAACTTGGATGAGGACCAATAAATTAGGTATCGAGGAATTGAATGCAGGAAATAATCATGGGATTTGGTATGATGCACAAGAGCTTTCCTATTCATTGTATTTAAATGATAAGCCAGCAGCTGAAAAGGTAATTGCGCGCTCTTTAAACCGACTAAAGGCACAAATGAATGCAGATGGCGTATTCCCTTTGGAGATGGAAAGAGAAACATCTTTCCATTACTCAGTTTTTATATTAAACGCATTTCAGATAATTGCACAACTATCTGACGAGATGCAGGTGGATTACTGGAACAAGGATTTGGGCGGAAAGTCATTAAAGAACGCATATGATAACATACTACCATTTGTTAAAAAAGAGAAGCCTTGGGTTGGAAAACAAATAAAGCCATTTACCTTTGGCAACGCATTCCCACTTTTATTACTTAGTTATGAAAAATATGGTTGTAGGGACTGTATGGAATTTATAATTAAGAGTGAACCGGATGCGCGAAAATTAGTCATACAATTATTATAAATAACAAAACAAGGAAAATGTTAAACTTTAGAGTAGACGGCAAAATTGCATTAGTTACAGGATGCAGCAGTGGAATTGGGATGGATATTGCGATTGAATTAGCAAACTCAGGAGCAGACATTATTGGTGTTTCTAATAATATGTCAAATTCAGGAAGTGAAGTAGCTACAGCGGTAGAAGCTGCAGGCCGAAAGTTTTATCCATATCAAGCCGATTTTTCAAAGAGAGAATCAGTGAAAAGTTTTTTAGACCAAGTAAAAGCAGATCATCCAGTAATTGATATCTTAATTAACAATGCAGGTCATATATTAAGACAACCAGCAGCAGAACATTCGGATGAGTTTTGGGATACGATTATAGACATCAACTTGAATGCTCAATTTATTATTACAAGAGAGATTGGAAAAAGAATGGTCGCGCAAAAGTCAGGTAAGATTGTATTTACTTGTTCTTTGTTAAGCTTCCAAGGTGGAATCAATGTACCAGGATATGCTGCAAGTAAAGGCGCGGTCGCATCTTTGTTAAAAGCATTCGCAAACGAATGGGCTCCATTCGGTATCACGGTAAACGGAGTGGCACCAGGATATATCGCAACCAACAATACAACACAACTTAGAGCAGACGAGGATCGTAGCGCAGCGATCTTGTCAAGAATACCAGCAGGAAGATGGGGACAAACATCGGATTTATCAGGAGCGTATGTATTCCTTTCTTCACCAGCATCAGATTATATCAACGGAACAATCATTACAGTAGATGGTGGTTGGATGGGTAGATAATTTTAAAAAATATAAAAACGAAAAATAATGGAAGTAAGATTTCAGTCAAGTCCAAAAGAAACAGCACAAATGTCAACGCAACAAACGCGTGATAATTTCTTAATTGAAAATTTGATGCATGTTGATAAAATTAAATTAGTGTATTCTCATTTTGATAGAATCATTGTGGGAGGTGTGGTTCCAGGGAAAGCAGCTATTGAATTGCCAAACGAAGAGGAGTTAAAAGCGAAGTTCTTTTTAGAAAGAAGAGAGTTGGGAATTATCAATGTAGGTGGAAGCGGAAAAGTGAAAGCAGATGGCGTAGTGTATGATGTAGAAAAATTGGAGTGTGTATACTTAGGCAAGGGAACACAAGCTGTAACATTCGAAAGCAATGATGCAGCAGCGCCCGCTATGTTTTACTTATTATCGGTACCAGCACACCAAGCGTATCCAAATACAAAAATGACAAAGGCCGAAGCATCACCTGTAAACTTGGGTGATTTTTCTACTTCAAACAAAAGAACTATTTACAAATACATTCACAACGATGGTATCCAAAGTTGTCAATTGGTAATGGGCTTAACCACATTGGAAGAAGGTTGTGTTTGGAATTCAGTTCCACCACATACACATACAAGAAGAATGGAAGCGTATTTTTATTTTGATTTAAATGAAGCACATCGTGTAATGCATTTTATGGGAGAGCCACAAGAAACAAGACATATCGTTGTTGCAAACAACGAAGCGGTTTTGTCGGCACCTTGGAGCATGCACTTTGGCGTGGGTACAGCGAACTATGGCTTTATTTGGGGAATGGCGGGTGAAAACAAGGAATTCACCGACATGGATCCAGTGCCTGTAGCAACTATTAAATAAAAGTAGGCTTAAACTATTTGATACAATAATGGTCTTATCCATTAATGACTATTGAGATGATCCATTAATCTGTTCATTTCAAGAGTCATTTTAGTGTTAGCCAGTTTTTAAGGAGGAAGTAGAGGAGTTATCATGAAATTTGTCAGCGTTAAAAAATAAATATGAAAAAATATTTTTTGGTTTTAAGTTTAGCAATTGGAATGTGTGCAAATACCACATTGGCACAGACATCCCAGCGTCCTAATATATTGTTTATTGCTATTGATGATCTTAAACCTGAATTAGGTGCATATGGCAATATTCTAATTAAAACACCTAACATAGATAGACTTGCAAAACAAGGCACTACTTTTTTAAATAATTATTGTCAGCAAGCAGTTTGCGGACCCACTAGAGCAAGTATATTAACGGGAATGCGACCGGACAACACTAAAATATGGGACCTCAAAACGCAAATCAGAAAAGTGAGTCCCAATATTGTAACATTACCACAGTATTTAATAACGCAAGGGTATACCACCTCGGGCATTGGAAAGGTGTTTGATCCAAGGAACGTGGACGAGGATAATGATAAAGCATCTTGGAGTACACCCTATTATAAAACAGATAATAAATATTATGCACCGGGTACCGGGGAGCCTGCATTAGGAAGATACCAATTGCCTGCAACAAAACTAATAGCAGAAAAATATATAAACGAGGCGATACAAAAAGGAATGAAAAAGGGGGAGGCGAATACCTACGCAATGAATTTAATCAGGCCAACAACCGAGTCTATGGATGTTCCTGATAATGCATATAATGATGGAGCGAATGTTTTAGAGGCAATAGACATTTTATCGAAATTAAAAAATGGAAAGCAACCCTTCTTTTTTGCGGTAGGTATTGCAAAACCGCATTTGCCATTTGTGGCACCAAAAAAATATTGGGACTTGTATAACCGATCCGATATGCCTTTAGCCCCGTATCAACAAAAAACTAAAAATTCGGTAGATGTAGCTTATCACAATGCCGGAGAAATAAGAGCTTATTCTGACATACCAGCTATCATTGAGACAACCAGCCAAAAGGATTTTGGATTAACACTTCCTGTAGATAAACAGCAAGAATTAATCCACGGATATTATGCAGCTGTATCTTATACCGACGCATTAGTTGGGCAGTTATTAAACACATTGGACTCATTAGGTTTAACAAAAAATACCATTGTAGTTTTATGGGGAGATCATGGTTGGCATTTAGGGGATCACAATTTATGGTGCAAGCATACCAACTTTGAGCAAGCAGCACATGCGCCATTGATTATAGCTGCACCCGGAATGACGCCTGGCAAAACCAAATCATTAACTGAATTTGTGGATGTATTCCCAACCCTATGTGACTTAGCAGGTGTACCGGTTCCAAGTAATTTAAATGGAAAAAGCTTAGTGCCATTGATTAAAGATCCAACGGCAAGTGTAAAAAAATATTCAGTAAGTCAGTACCCTCGAAGTTCAACAAGTATTGAAACCGAAAGACAGGGATATGCCGAGGCCAACATAATGGGCTATTCACTAAGAACAGAAAGGTATCGATATACTGTTTGGTTAAAAAATAGTTTTAGAACTACTCAAGCCTTTAAGGAAGATTTATTAGTTGGCACTGAATTATACGACTATAAATTAGATCCGTTGGAAACAGTCAATGTAGCAAGCGATAAAAAATATATTTCGGTTGCTACAGCACTTAAAGGTGACATGCTGCAATATTTTGCTACACAAGTTGCTACTAAAAAATAATTGAAACCTATACCTAAAATGAAAATACTAAAATGCTTACTTGTTTTTATAACATTTAGCGGCTCCATAATTGCACAAACCAGACAAACTGCAAAACCCAATATCATTTTTATTTTAGCGGATGACTTGGGTCTGGATGGGGTGAGTTGTTATGGGGCGGATAATTACCAAACCCCCAATATTGATTCATTGGCTAAGCAAGGCCTTAGATACAATCACGCTTATACTGCGCCCTTGTGTGGTCCTTCACGAGCAATCATCTTAACGGGTCGATATGCATTTAGGACAGGCGCGGTAAACCAGGACATGACTGGGCAAATGCAACCAAACGTTGAAACCATGTTGCCTAAAATATTAAAGCCAGCAGGATATACCACTGCTATGATTGGCAAGTGGGGCCAGCTGCCATTGGGTCCTGCTGAATTTGGGTTTGATGATTACCTGCGTTATTTTGGAAGTGGTATTTATAAAAACAACCCCAACAAAACATTTAAGTATGACCTAAATGGATCAGAACTAAAATTAAAGGACGAGGAATATATGCCTGATTTAATGCATGATCATTTGGTTGAATTTTTATCCAAACATACTCAGGATCCCTTTTACGTATATTATTCACTGTCAAACGTGCATGGGCAAATTGTTTCAACACCAGATAGCAAACCTAATACGCAAAACTTTAAGGATTTATATACAGACAATATTAATTACATGGATAAGTTAGTAGGCAAACTACTGCACACCCTAGATAGTTTAAAATTGAGGGATAACACGATGATTGTTTTTTTCGGAGACAATGGTACAGCTGCGCGTGCCGCTGAATTAGGAACCGTGCATGGGAAAAGTATAATTGGTAAGAAAGGAACGATGCAGGAAGGAGGTAGCTTGGTACCATTAATAGTGAATTGGCCAGGGGTGATTAAAAAAGGGAAAGTGTTAAATGAATTAATTGATGCGTCCGATTTTGTGCCCACTTTTGCACAACTAGCAGGGGCTGCATTGCCAACTAATAATAAAATTGACGGAGTAAGTTTTGCATATCAAATAAAAGGACAAAAAGGAACGCCCCGGGATTGGATTTTTACAGAGCTAGGGCAACATTGGTATGTGCGAAATTCAAATTGGAAATTAAATCGTGCTGGTGAATTGTATGATATGCGCAATGCGCCGTTTGAGGAAAAATTAGTGATAGTAGATGATCAAACAAGAGCCGAAAAGGAAAAACTACAAAGAGTATTAGATCAGTTAAACCCAGCTGCAGGAATACTAGATAAAGGAGATGGAGAAGGTCGTCACGCATCAAAAGCAAAAAAAATAAAGAACAAAAAGGGAAATAAAAAGGGAAACAAAAAAGTTGTTGGTAATGGATAAGGTCCTTGTGTTTTAGTATAAATTTATAAGACAAATAGCAGAATGAATTTTAAAAGTTTTTACGGGTGCGGGCTAGCTGTATATTTTTTTATACTCCTGTCTGCTTGTGCATCTGATCAGTCAAAAATAGCTGCCGCTAAAAAAGACAGCTTGCTACACTGTGCCGAAAATTTACCTGCACGATATGGAAACACCAATTCAACTGCATCGGCTGATACCCCAATTCAAAAAAATACAAAGCCGGTTTCACACGAAGGAATGGTTTTTATAAAAGGCAATACATTTTTAATGGGTGCGGGGGACAAGGAAGGACGAGCAGATGAATATCCACTACACAAAGTAGTAGTGAATGATTTTTGGGCGGATGCGACAGAAGTAACGAATACGCAGTTCAAAAAATTTGTAGATGCAACAGGATATATTACTACTGCCGAAATAAAACCGAATTGGGAGGAATTAAAAAAACAATTACCGCCAGGAACCCCTAAGCCAACCGATGATGAATTAGTTCCAGCATCTCTTGTATTTGTAAAACAACCTATGGGAACCCACTTAGATAACGCATTAGTTTGGTGGGCATGGGAAAAAGGCGCCAACTGGAAACATCCTTCTGGCCCAAACTCAAATATTGTTGGCAAAGGAAACCTACCCGTGGTGCATGTTTCATGGGATGATGCACAAGCATATTGCAAGTGGGCGGGTAAGCGATTGCCTACCGAGGCTGAATGGGAGTTTGGGGCAAGGGGTGGATTACAAACAAAATATTCATGGGGCAATGAGGACATTGAAATGGGAAAACCAAAAGCAAATACTTGGCAGGGTGTATTTCCAAGTGTCAATACAAAATGGGATTATTATGAAAAAGCGGCGCCAGTAAAATCCTTTGCACCTAATGCTTTTGGATTATATGATATGGCAGGTAATGTTTGGGAATGGTGTTCGGATTGGTATCGAGAAGATTATTATGCAAGCTCGAATAATGTAACCATTAAAAATCCACAAGGCCCTACAAAAAGTTTTGATCCACAAGAACCGGCTACGCCTAAAAAAGTAATTCGGGGCGGATCTTTTTTATGCAATGCATCTTATTGTAAAGGATACAGGGTTACTGCCCGCATGAAAACTGCGCCAGACACAGGTTTAGAGCACACAGGGTTTAGGTGTGTATCAAGTAATTAATTAATATCTCTTTTTAAAATTGCGGTTATTTGCATTGCGATTGCTTCCGCCAGCACCACCTTGACCACCTTGGCCTGCTTGACCACGACCACCACTACTAGTTCCACCGCGGTTGCGATTATTTTGCCAACGTCCACCAGCCGGACGATATTCGTCGCGTTCAAAATTCTGGTTACGATGTTTGATATAAGGGGTATTGCTAAATTCTAATTCACCACCAGTGATGGAGTTTAACTCGCTACGAATTGCATCATCTTGAACCAATTCCTTGTGCCAGTTGCTATAAGCCAACTTCATATAGTGCGCAATGGTATGTGCAAATCCAGCCTTTTTCTCCTCATCTGTTTCCGCCATTGCTTTGTCAATTACCAATTCTAGGTTTTTACCTAAGTGGGCATATTTGATTTTGCGTTGCGGGTAAGGCAAAGGATCGGGCTTTTGCTTATAAGTTTCGCGGGTAGGAATAGGATAAGGGCTTTCAACTTCTAGTTTAAAACCACTCATAAAAAACAGGTGATCCCATAATTTATGCTTGTAGTCCTCAATATTCTTCAATTGTGGATTAAGGAAACCCATCAATTCAATCACCACCTGTGCTTGTTCTTGTCTTTTTGCTTTGTCTTCAATGGTCATAAGATGGTCCACCATCCTCTGAACGTGACGGCCATACTCTCTCATCCCCATTATACTTCTTGCTGTATTGTACTCCATGTATTAATTCTTCAACGAGTAACAAATGTAAGGTTTTTTACCCTTCATTTGGCCTCCTTTTTTTATCTTCGTAGCATGGAGCAATTGTTACAACAAATAGAAGCCGTAAAAGCCGAGATCGCCGCATCGGTAGCCACTACCCCATCCGAGGTAGAACAATACCGAATTAAATACTTGGGAACCAAAGGATTGGTGAAGCAGATAATGGGGGAGATGAAAAATGTACCCAATGAGCAGAAAAAGGAATTTGGCCAAATTTTAAATGCATTTAAGATACTAGCCGAGGATAAATTAGTTGAATTGCAAGCTGCTTTTGAGCAAGGGGATGAAGCAAGTTCAAATATTGATTTTACATTACCAGGAGATGCAGTACCAGTGGGAACAAGACACCCATTAAATTTAGTTCGCAACCAAATGGTTTCTATATTTAAGCGATTGGGTTTTGCGGTAGCAGAGGGACCAGAGGTCGAAGATGATTGGCATAATTTTGGAGCAATGAATTTACCGTTGGATCATCCAGCGCGTGATATGCAGGATACTTTTTATGTACAAGAGGGAACGGAGACCGAATCAGCTTGGTTATTAAGAACGCACACTTCAAGTGTACAAGCGCGCGTGATGGAAACGCAAAAACCTCCAATACGTGTGATCTGTCCGGGTCGCGTGTATCGTAACGAAACGATATCAGCAAGAGCACATTGCTTTTTTCATCAAGTCGAAGGATTGTACATTGATGAAAACGTGAGCTTCGCAGATTTAAAACAGACACTCTATTTTTTCGTACAGGAAATGTTTGGGAAAGAAGTGAAAGTGCGATTCCGCCCAAGTTATTTTCCATTCACAGAGCCAAGTGCCGAGATGGATATCAGTTGTCAAATATGCAGTGGTAAAGGATGTAATATATGTAAGCATACAGGATGGGTTGAGATTTTAGGAAGTGGAATGGTTCATCCAAAAGTGTTAGAAAATTTTGGCATAGACCCTGAAAAGTATACTGGCTTTGCATTTGGAATGGGCGTAGAACGTATCGCTCAATTAAAATATCAAGTAAACGATTTGCGTTTATATTCACAAAACGACTTGCGCTTTTTACAACAGTTCAAGAGCGTATAGCAATAAAATATGCTACACAACACCAAGGGTATTGTTTTACGCGTCACTAAGTATGGAGATACTAGTTTAATAATGACGGCGTATACCGAGCTTTTTGGATTACAACAATACATGGTCAAAGGTGTACGCGTCACTAGTAAGAAGGGTGCCAACAAGGGCGTCTTTTATCAGCCAGCAGCAATTTTACAAATGGAAGTGTATCATTCACCCATGAAAACATTGCAAATGGTAAAAGAGGTAAGCTGGGATTATGTATATCAAAATACTTATTCCGATGTACTCCGAAACGCAGTAGCAATATACATTGTAGAAATTTTACAACAAACGTTACAACCTGAACCACATCCTGAATTATTTTATTTAATCGAAGATACCTTTAAGCAATTGGATAAAGGGGGTGCAGGACTGGTGAGCAATTTACCTATATATTTTTTGATTCACTTAAGTGAAAACTTAGGCTTTGGATTACAAGGAAAGTACAGCAATGAAACACCTGTGTTGGATATTAGAGAGGGGCAGTTTGTAGCCGGTCCTCCAGCACATCCGTATTTTTTAGAAGGAGATACTGCAAAAACTGCTTCGATGTTTTTACAAGTACAGTTTTATAATGATTTAGAAACCATCGTACTAAGTGGAGGGCAAAGAAAAAAAATATTGGAATTATTTCAGTTGTCACTAAGCTTTCACTATAAAAAATTTAGTGAGATAAAGTCATTGCCTATTTTACAGGAAGTATTGCATTAAAGGTTGAATAAATCGATAATACAATTTATTCAAATAATCTCGCAAAGTGGTTTTCCAAATGATTTCTCATGCCCGATCTAAATGCTTCTGGAGTTCCATTTTCTAGAATATCAATTAATTCAGTATGTGAAATAAATTGTTTTAACAAAGGCTGTTTTTTTAACAACCCACTATTTTGAACGTAATCAAAAACGGGTAATAACATTTTTTGGAATTTCTTTAATGTTTCATTTCCAGTGATCTCATATAGCTTACCATGAAAATTAATTTCATGTTCTATGTTAAACAAATGGTATTGAGCTGAGGGTGGTTCATTTTTCACAATCGCTCTCAATTCTAATATATTTTCTTTGGTAATACGATGAAATAAGAAATCCGCCATTCCAATTTCAAGAATCAATCGAATTTCAAAAACGTTTTTTAATGTTTCAGTGTCTAATATATAAGGATTCATGCTTTTGCCAAGGATGCCAAATATATCTGGACTCGTAATTACGGAACCTTTCTTCTTTTTTGACTCAATGAGTCCCATTACTCTTAATCTAAGTAGGGCCT
>CALPKD020000008.1 GCA_943324055.2 Chitinophaga pinensis | reverse complement strand
GTTTTTAAGTGCCATCTTAATTAATGCTTCAACGCTTAATTCAGCACCCTCCGATTTTACAGTTTTCTCGACTGCTTTTTCGGCAATTGCTTTTTGTATGCCTAAAGACATTAATGCTTGAACTGCATCCTGATGTGGCGTGCTTTTATTAACAGCTGCAAACCCACCTAATGGATTATTATTCATTGCAATTTTCGAAAGCTTGTCTTTTAATTCCAGCACCAATCGCTCTGCCGATTTTTTCCCAATGCCTTTAATCTGTTCAAGCTGTCTTGCATCTCCTTGCACAATGGCTCTAATAATTTCTTCCGGTAACATGCCAGACAACATCATGCGTGCAGTACCTGCCCCAACACCCGAAACACTAATTAATTGTAGGAATAATTCTTTCTCTTGAAGCTCATAAAAACCAAAAAGCACTTGAGAATTTTCAGTGATGTGCAAGTAAGTGTGCAAGAGCCCTTTATCTTTTTTGGAGATGGATTCATAGGTATGAAGACTGATATTCACTTCATAACCAACACCCCCTACATCTATAATAAGTTTAGCAGGAGTAACTTGCACAAAATTGCCTTGTAAAAATGCGATCATATAACCTCCGAAATTAATGCATCAGGAACGAAAAACGATGATTTGGAGCCTTTCTTAGACAAATTTTAAGATATATTTGTAGCCCAAATAAAATTATATCTATGTCGACCCCCTTGAGAGCCGCAATCACCGCTGTAGGCGGATATGTTCCAGAGACCAAATTAACCAATTTTGACCTTGAAAAGATGGTAGATACCAATGACGAATGGATCAGAAGCAGAACAGGGATCTCTGAAAGACGCATTTTAAGAGAGCCGGGAAAAGCGAGTTCCGATATGGCCGTAAAAGCCATTGAGGAAATTCTACGAAAAAAGAATTTAGACCCATTGGAAATCGATTGCATTATTTGTGCAACGGTAACCCCGGACATGGTATTTCCTGCGACAGCTAATATTATTGGAAATAAAATTGGTGCAAAAAACGCATTTGGTTTTGACTTAGGTGCTGCTTGTAGCGGATTTTTATTCGCACTTACTACTGGTTCCAACTTTATTGAATCAGGACGTTACAAAAAAATCATTGTAGTAGGCGTAGATAAAATGAGTTCAATTATTGATTATACTGACCGTGCTACTTGTATCATTTTTGGAGATGGTGCTGGTGCAGTTTTACTTGAACCAAATATGGAAGGCTTAGGTTACCAAGATTCAATATTAAAGAGCGATGGAAGCGGATGCGAATTTTTGCATATCAAAGCCGGTGGAAGTTTAAAACCTGCCTCTATTGAAACCGTAATGGCAAAAGAACATTATGCGTTTCAGGATGGGCAACCCGTATTTAAATTTGCAGTAAAAGGGATGGCCGATGTAAGCGCTGAACTATTGGAAAAACACAATTTAACTGGGGACGACATTGCTTGGCTGGTTCCACACCAAGCCAATTTAAGAATCATCGATGCAACCGCAAACAGAATGGGCTTACCAATCGAAAAGGTAATGATCAATATTCAAAAATACGGAAACACAACTGCAGCGACTATTCCATTGTGTTTATGGGAATGGGAGTCAAGGTTAAACAAGGGCGACAACATTGTACTTGCTGCTTTTGGAGGTGGATTTACTTGGGGCGCAGCTTGGCTAAAGTGGGCATATTAATTGGTATATTTAATAAACGGTTTTCAATTATCTAAAAATTAGGAATATGAGTAAGCAACAATTTAAGGGCATAAGTACATTAACACTTCATACTGCTAGTCATGAAAACGATAATTTTTCACACACTACTCCTATCTATGCAACGTCCACTTTTACGTTTGATTCAACAGACGAAGGAATGGAACGTTTTAAAAGTACAGATAAAACAAGAATATACACAAGATGGGGTAACCCTACTTTTACGGCGGCCGAAGTAACTATTGCAGCATTAGAAGCACATGGTTTAAAAAATGAAAAAGGGGAACCGTTACAATTAAAAGCGTTGTTACATGCGAGTGGGCAAGCCGCCATGACTACTTTATTTTTTAGTAATTTAAGTGCAGGAGATACGTTGATTTCTCACTATTCATTATATGGAGGTTCTCAGGAATTAATGCAAAAAGTGTTAGCTGAAGCAGGCGTTAATGTGGTACTCATAAATATCAAAGATTTAGATTTACTTGAAACCACATTAAAAAATAATCCAACTACAAAACTCATTCACCTTGAAACACCTGCCAACCCTACCTTACAGTGTGTTGATATTGAAGCAATTTGCAAAATAGCACATACACATAATGTAAAGGTTTCGGTAGACAATACTGTAGCGACTCCTTATTTACAACAACCATTTGCGTTAGGCGCTGATTTCGTTTTCCATTCTGCAACTAAATTTTTAAATGGACACGGATCCGCATTAAATGGCGTTTTACTAGGAAAGGATTTGGAATTAATGAATACCAAGGTTTGGAAATGGCATGTTTTATTAGGAGGCAATAGCAATGCATTTGATTCCTACTTATTAATACAAGGAATGAAGACATTGGAAATAAGAATGGAAAGACATTGTAGCAATGCTGCAAAAGTGGCTGCATTTTTAGAAAATCATCCAGCTATAGCACACGTGAACTATACGGGATTCGCTTCCCATCCGGATCATGCAATAGCGAGTAAGCAAATGAAACAACATGCCCCATTATTGAGCTTTGAATTAAAAGGCGGGCTAGATGCTGGAAAGAAATTTATTGATGCATTACAAGTATGTACACGTGCTGTGTCATTAGGCACAGTAGATACACTAGTGTCCCACCCAGCTAGCATGACACATTATGGAATACCAAGAGATGAAAGAATAAAATACGGCATCACCGATGGTTTAATTAGAATGAGTGTGGGTATTGAGAATATGGAAGATTTAGAATGGGATTTGACACAGGCACTCGCTAAAATATAATTTCCTACTAATTTAATAAGTAACTGCTATGGACATTATTATACGCCGCGCAAAAAAAGCCGATTGTGCTAGAATGTTAGAACTCATCCAGGAGTTAGCCAATTACGAAAAAGCACCAGACGAAGTAACCGTGACCTTAGCCCATTTTAAAGAAAGTGGATTTGGTCCAAACCCAATATGGTGGGCATTTGTAGCCGAAGTACAAGGAGTGGTAATTGGGATTGCTTTGTACTATATAAGATATTCAACTTGGAAAGGACAAAGAATGTATTTGGAGGATTTACTCGTAACTGAGGAAATGCGTGGAAAAAAAATAGGCAGCTTATTGTTTGATGCATTAATACAAGAGGCCAAAGAAAAAAATTACAAAGGAATGAACTGGCAGGTGCTAGATTGGAATGAGCCAGCAATTAATTTTTACAAAAAATACAATGCAACATTTGACCCTGAATGGGTGAACTGCTCAATTAGTTTTTAGCTACTTAATAAACAAATTTAGACTTCTCCCAACTATTCTTTGCTTTCTCTCCAATATTTATTTGAGGGTCTTGTTCTTTATTATTTACTCTTATTGACTCGAAACTGACTTTTTTCTTAATAGATTCCCAAAGATCCTTATAGCTCAAATCTCCCTTAGAATCCTGCAAAGCTTTAAGTACAAAATAAGTAAATAACCCATGCTTCTTGTCAACATAAGCATTGGAAGATTGATTGCTACTACTTGCTGTGAAACTTACAATATTACCTTGTAAATAATCAGCTCTAGGAACCACTTTAACTCCCCTTGCATTAACCATTTGCTGATTCCTTGCGCCTCCACTAAAGCAGGCATCGATAAACACGGTAACACCCAATGACTCGTATTCGGAAAATGATTTATAAACATCCTGTAGCTTCACTGCACTTTTAACGTTAGCACCACTAATATCAACTGGAATTAAATAAGATTCTTTGGTCTCCTCATCTGGCAATCCATGACCAGCATAGTAGAAAAATATTTCCAAATCCCCTTCCGAATTTTTTACCAATTTGTTAATCCTGTCAATAGCCTGCATCATAGCACCATACGTTGCATTGATTAATAAATTAATATTTTCTGCTGGAATACCAAGCGTTCTTTGGCTATACTCTTTAAATATCTTTGCATCATTTTTTGCAAAATCAACATTGACTTCTTTTGCAAGTCCTGTTTGAAAAGTTGAATAATCCTCGTTTCCAATAATTAAAGCATACCTATTTTTGAATTTAGATTTAGCAATAGGAATGTCTTTATCCACATCAGAAATTAATGAAACTGGTACAATTACACGTTTTTCATCTTTAACATCTAGTACATTAACTTTTTTTACTATCGCCAAATTTTGTTCAATTCCTATTGACTTGGTTTCCGATAAAACAACTTTATTAAAATTTTCAGATACTTTAACCTGAATTGGTATATCAATCGCTTTGTATTTTGTATTAGCGAAAAAATCATACTTAATTAATTTTGATTCATTCGATTTTAATTCGGAAAACTGAAACTTATTGTCATTAGATGCAAATACATCAGTCGGGTTAACAAATTCTACCGTCAAATTTTTCGCATCTCCTTCACCTTGGTTTTGAATAAGCAAAGTTAATCTTACTATTTTTCCTGTTGTAATCTTGGCTTCATCTTCACTTGAAAACGCTGCATCTGCAATGGTTATAATTGATTTTTTGTACTCTTTCGTAGCAAAAGAAATGGCAACCGGATCTGGATCAAAATTATTTCCCTCCGTAACCCTAATTAAAAAATTAGTGTTAGACGTTACTAAATCGGTTGTCCCTTTTATAGGTATTACCACATTCGTCTTATTACCCGGAGCCAGATTTCCAATGAGTACCTCGCTATTAAAGCTTACTCCTTTTACATTTGAGCTGTCCTGGATAAATATTTTAATACGATATGCATCGCCTTTTCCATTATTTTCAATATCAAAACTTAACACAGCCGTTTCATTCGCATCTAAGGCATTATTCTCATTTCCTTTCACGTCCGAAAATATCAAATCGCTTAAAATTAGATTTGCAGGCGCCATTGGCTTGGGCACACCTACTAGTTTGACTGATTTAAAACTACTTTGCCCAGATTGAGCATTAATATTATTGCCAATAAATAGTGTATAAAAGAAAAACGCATATTTTATCAATTTCATAATAAACTATTTCAGTGTTGTGAAGGTTTTATCAGTCCCATATGTCGTACCTATTTCGTTTGTTGCATAAGCACGATAGTAATAGGTGGTATTTTTTAATAAAGTAGCAAAGTTTAATGTAAATGAGAAAGCGCCAACTCCAACCCCATTGTCTGAAGTATTCGTTACTCCCACCTTTGCACCAGCTGTTGTAGACCAAACAAACCCTTTTTTAGAAATTGTTCCTCCACCATCAGACGTTGCATTTGCATAAAGCAATATCTCAATTGCACTGCTACTGAGTGGATAATCAGTCATTACTCTAGGAGAGTCCACTAATGTTTTAAATTGAATTATATTACTATACCCATAGGTTATATTATTATTTGTTGCATATGCGCATGCGTAATAATTAGTGCCAGGTGATAAACCTGTTACTACCTTTGCCAAATCTCCTAATCCTGCTCCAAAATAATAAGATGTAGAACCACTAAAATAAGTCAAAGGTAAAGTTTTAGATAAAATAAATCCTTTGGAGGTAATCGCACTAATACCTTGTGACGTAGTTTTTGCCGAAAATGTTGCAGCATTAACTGTTACAGAACCAACTGTCATTGAAGCCAACTTAGGACTATTATCCGTTGTAGTAAATAATATTTCATTATCACTATAATTAATTCCTGCTAAATTTTGTGCAAATGCTTTAGCATAATATTTAGTACCTGGCTCTAAATTATTAAGTGAAGCTGTTATTGAAGTACTTGTTGAATAATCATACGCTTTAAAGTCGGAAATGGTTGGACCTGAACTTTTACTCCATACTATTCCTTTTGAAATAATTGCAGATCCACCAGTATTTGAAATAATTGCATTAACAATAGCAGAGTTCTCTCCGATACTTAATGCTGGACTAGAAGTAGTTAACATAGGCACTGAAATAAAAGTATTAAATACCACATCATCTCCATAGGCAGTATTAACCTTATTTGTTGCATAAGCTCTAATGTAATATTTAGTACCTGGAGTTAAATTTTTTACTACAGTACTATACCCAATGTTATTACTAAACCCCCCAGTACTATTCCCAACATTCACTTTGGTGCCAGTTGAAATCGTAGAAAAAGAATATAAACTATACACAAACCCATAGTCTGTAACAGCCGAGCCACCATCGTTTACAATATTGGCATCAATATCAACTTCGGTTGATTTAACTGTCTTAGTAGATCCTGTAACTACTGTTGGGCCTAAAGGAGATGTTGTAAAACTCTCTTGTGCTCCGTAAGCTGTTCCTACGATATTCGTTGCATAAGCCCTTACATAGTATAAAGTTCCAGGTACGAGCGGCGTCAATGTAGATTTAAAGGACGCAATACCTATTCCATCCATTGTCTTGGCGGAAAGTTCAACTGTAGGAAGCGGCGTTTTACTCCATACAACTCCTTTAGCATTAATCGCAGCACCACCATCTGATACAACAGTCGCTCCTGAACTACCAGTATAAGAGGTAATTGCAGACACTGAATAGGTACTTAAAATTGGAAATGTAGCATTCGTAGTGACTGTCACTTGGTTTCCATAACTTGTACCAAACGAATTTTGTGCATAAGCCCGAACAAAATAAGTAATCCCTGGGCTTAAACTTGATAGGGTACGAGTAAAAATACCAGGCCCTTTTAATGAATCTTTATATACATTGACTCCTACTCCTGAAGTGATAGTTGGAAAAGATAGTGTTGAATAAACAAGCCCTCTGAGCGTAACGGGAGATCCATTTTCTGATGAGATATTACCTCCAGTAACAAAACTATTCGAAGTTACTGATCCGGGGGCCAAGGTTGTTAACGAGGCACTATCTGCGTTAGTGCGAAAGGTGTACTCTGAACCATATGCGGTTCCTACTAAATTTGTAGCAAAAGCTCTAACATAATAAGTAGTATAAGGAGTCAAAGGTGAAATTTTGAAAGAAAAATAATTAGCACTACTATTAACTTCAACTTTAGAAGATATGTCAGGTGAAGCATTAGGCGCTTTGCTCCAAACCATCCCATACTTAATAATAGATAACCCGCCATCATTTTTCACATAGCCTCCTGCAGTTGCAGATGTGCTCAATAAATTAGTAGCAGTATTTGTCACAACCAATGGCAGAGTTTTCCCATCAAGTGGATTCGTTCGCTTCATTTCTTTTACACAAGAAACAAGTGAAATAAATAATATTAAACTTAATACGTACTTCATGTTTAAAACGATTTTACCAATAAGAGTTCAAAAGGATTTGACTTTTGACTTCTATAATACTTTGGTATTAATTTAACACCGCCTCCAAAATTTCTTTGCTTATCATTTTTAGAACCTTTAATAATGACATGTACCACATCATATAGCCAAATTGCACCGGCGATACCCATATATACTTGATGTTGATTCCGATTCTCTATTGCCTTAGAATACATTTCATCCATGACTACTTGACTTTTTGTGTCTAAATACTTATCAAAATAATCATTCGCTGAATTCATAGTTGAATAGGCCATATATCCAACACCTAAAAATGCGGCAGTAATTAAATAGGGGGATACTTTATCTCTATTGTTTACAAAATGGCCTCCCAAACCAGGTAAAATCATAGATAATAAAAAATTATCAGCTCCACCTTTAGCAGTTACATTACTTCGATACCTATTTGGACTTTCATTTGGATAAATTGTTGGATTGACTACAGCGTCAGTAGATTTATTAATTGGTTGAGTTAAATCATTTACTTTAGAAATTGTTACAACCGCTTTAATTTCTCCATTATATTCATCCACATCGGTCTTGAAATACCATAGAATTTCTTTACCCGTTCCAGGCTTAACTCCTACTATGTCCCCTTTAAGACTTGAAGGATAAATAGATGACCCATCCGGTTTTGTAAAAATAACTGAGACGTCATAAGATCTATTTTCAGGGCAATTAACCAAATCATAAATCACTTTCACATGGTCATCATAAACAAAGTAGTCAACATTTTGAATATCTTGACCTATCAATTTAGATGAACATAATATAAAAAATAAAAATAAAGTAACTAATCTCATTGAGCTGCGTCTATTGAATTATAAATGTTTTGTATTCCACCCTTTTTTGATCTGGCGTAATCGCACTTATCCAACTAAAAACATCATCTATTTTAGTTTCCTGATTATTGTCAACTTTAATATATGAATTAGGCTTTTTAGTAAATACAAAAATGATTTTGTTTTTTTCCCCATTCTTTTTTTCAGTAGTTAACTCATATTCAGACTGCCCTATTGGAAAATTGATTTGTTTGTTTTTTTGAATCAAGAACGAATTTTCATATTTGTTCGGAAATAGAACAGATGCATTCTCTTCCATTGAAGTGAAAATTGTTAAATAACAGTCTTGAGTAGACAAAATAGAAAATGTCAATTTGTCTTTATTATTATAGACGCTCTTAAGCCCATCAAGCTTTACATTGAAGCTCTCGTCAGGCCTAGTGTCGTATACTATAATGCTAGCGTCAATGAAGGTATTTACAATTAAATGTTCAAATTGCTCGCTCTTGAATAAAGTATCCTTGTTAGGTTTACATGAATTAAAATCAAGAATTGCACCCTGTAATTCAGATAAAATACCTGAACTATAATATTGACTATAATCACTATTATTTGCGCTTGAAACAAAGGCCTCATAAGAGTTGATATTTTCAATCACTCCTGCGGCCTTCAAGGCATTCATCTTAGCATCATTCAATGCTTCTTGCCTTGCTTGTTTTAATGTTATGTTATCTGTTACAAATGAAACACCTTTTATTCCATAAACCTTTACCGTTTTTTGAGCAGTCAAGGTTTGGAATAAAAGGCTTCCAATTATAATGAAAAATAATTTAAGACTATTGATTTGCGAGCTTTTCCATTTCATTGTTGAAAATTTCTTCGAACTTCTTTTTATCATAATCTAATTTCAATTTGGATTCAGCAGATATTTTATTACTAGCACCATCCAAAATTGAACTCTTCGACTTCTCAACAACTATCCAATATGTAAATGAACCATTTTTTTCTCTGAATACTTTTTCTTCAATAATTGCAACTTCAGTCAATGCTTCATTTAAAGAAGAAATGATTTGCTCCTCAACTTTATTTTCATATTCCTGATTAGTTCCTACACTTCTTTGATTAGAATATTGACTAGTAACCACCTTAAAAATCTCCTTTATATTTCTAGCAAGTTCTGTCTTAGCATTCTGAAGTGCAATTTTCTTAGACATTGCTAAATCGGGACTAGTTCCAGATTGTCTCGCCCTAAAATTGGATTTGTCAGTTTTGTACTTACTTTCACTAAAAGGTATTGAAACCTCTTCGGCTCCAGTCGCACTTTGAATATTTTTCGGTGAACCACAACTTGACATTACCAAAGTAGATAATATAAAAGCTGAAAAAATAACGATTGATTTCATTTGATTTATTTTAATTATGAAACATTTTATTGCAATAGTGTAATATTGACTCAGTTCAAAGGTAGCTTATATGATTGATTTATTGAATATCCAAATGAAAATATTAGTATAAATAATACTATTTTAAGGAGTCCATAAAATTGTTACAATTCAATGATTATCAGTACTTTATCCACCTAGTCGAATAAAGTTCTAAAACGATCAGGTTTTTTTGCCCCAAAAGATCTAGAAAAACTGATTTCGAAGGCATTTTGTTTCATTTGAGCACCCGTAATAGAGGTATTATTGATATCATAACTAATCCCAAAAGAATAGTTTTCAAGTAACAACGAGAAGGTAGGGATAATAGTTTCACCAGGCCTAGTTGAGCAGCCAATATATAATCTTTTAATCCTTTCCCAATTACTCGTTATTGGAAAGCTTAGCGCTCCACCATAAATAACATTTTGATTTGAATTTTGGTCAGAAGCTGACCCATATATCATTAGTGTATAATCATATAGTACTCTTGTTTCAGCATTAAAAAAAAGTGCTTTTATACTCCCGTCACTTTTATTATATGAAGAGTAGGTTACTTGCGGGTTTGCAGAAAAAGAAAAATTAGCCCCTAATCGAAGAAACAGTTCTTCTGAGTGTCTTGAAAACATGAGTCCAGTATTAACAGCGAATCCTGACGGAAAGGATTTTAAATTTTCTTGCGATCCTACTCCAGTAGGAACACCTGTTGTATAATATTGGTCTCCAAATAGCAAATTACTCTTATCTAATGTCGTTTGAGAAAAAACGCCACTCATCCCTAACGATAAAGAATTATACAAATTTTTATCAAAAGTAACGTGGTATGCCAAAGCCAAGGATATATAATTATTTTGAACAATCCCTCCCATTAATCTATCAGATATAATCTGACCTCCTATTCCTATATAGCTTTTGTTTTCCTCTTCCTCTTTAATTATTTTCTTATCCCAACCTACAATAATACTGTTATACAAATTATTCCCGTCAATAAACTGAGTCTTTAAATTACTTTGTATTCTTTGTTTATACAACCCATCCCCAGTCGTTGCAGGACTCATATTTTGAGACCCAACGAAAGGCTGAGAAAATTTAATTACTTGTGCATTAACTTTGATGAGAAAAATTAATGCCAACAATAATATATGTACTTTTTTATTCAAAATAAATTACTTCTATTTTAATAACACAAAAGTGCCTTTTTGTTTAATCTTTAGATGATTCCAGGTCTCAAATTCTGCCGTCCAAAAATAAGCATCTGATTCCTGAATAATACTTCCAAAAGTTCCGTCCCACCCTTCCTCAATGTCATGCGTTTGAAATACTAATTTTCCAGCACGGTTATAAATATTAAAATACGTAATTCCAATTATACTTGAATTGTATAATATTTTTATTTTATCATTTAATCCATCGCCGTTAGGAGTAAAAGCATTCGGTACAACAAATATGTTTTCTACGGTTAAAATAGTTAATGCATCCGAAATGTATTTAATATCATAATTAGCATTAATGGCTAATGATCCCTGATTAATTTGATAGGTCCCTGGCGTCTCCCCTTTGACACGATCAAGTGCTCCAGACAAAGTATCTCCAATCACTAAATCATGTGATATTGTATATGTTAATGATGGATCGATTTGGTCTTGCCTTTTAGTTTTTGGATCCGCTTTAATACTAATAGGGCATTTACTTACATTGAGATCTCCAGGGAATGAAACAATTTTGTAATTGCTTACTAATGCTGTACCACCACTTGGTTCTTTAGCAGATACCTTTATCACATATAAACCTACTGTATCTTTCAAATTATTTCCTGATCCTGGGCCTTTGGTGAAGAATAGTTTAACGGCACCAATAGTTTCACCGAATTTTAAACCTGTGGCAACAAAATTAGTTGTTTTTAACCCATCTACTAAAGGCTGGTCTCCATAAACTCTCTCCGTAACATCTGGTTTAATAAACATCGGAGCTTCTGTAATTATCAAGCTATCAAAAACATAATTTATTGTATAATTTGTTCCAAGATCGATAGTGGATTTTACAATTGCATAACTCCCAACATTCTCTCCTTTGTCCCTAGCTAATGAACCTGAAAACGAATCGCCTGGAATTATTGGCTCATTTACATAAGTATATAAACTAGGGTCTAACTCTCCATATTCTTTTGTTTGGCGGTCGGCCGTAAGTTTTATCACTAATGGGATGATTGTAGCTTGATAATCACCTTGCACTTTAAAACTATAATTTAAAACATCTGTACCATCAATTTGTAAACCAGTAAATTTAACAATTGTCGCACCTACTACATTTTTATTGTTGTACGTAGCAATTGGAGTTCCAGTAATAATTATATTATCCCCATCATAAGGTTTACCATCAGCACTTAACCCAGTACCTGGGGCCTCTTTTGGTTGTAATGCCGCAGTGCCTAACACAAGTGCATTTTTATTCCCATCATATACCTTTGAGCCGGCAACACTTAAACCAACCATGGTTAATTCCTTGGGGGTAATTGTAGCGGGTGTTGATGGCTGAATTGTCAATGAATAGTTGCCCGATTTCACCCCAGATAATGTAATGCCAGTGAACGTGACTTTAGTCGCTGTAGCAACATCTTTTGAATTATAAGTGCCTATTGGTGTTCCGATTAAACTTAACCCATCTCCTGTATAGGGATTACCATCTGTTGAAGTCCCTATACCTGGCGCTTGCGGGGTATTCAAGGACCTTACATCGGTTATAAAAGCAACTGTTGTTGCGTCATAAATTTTACTTGCCGGGATATTCAACCCTAACATTGTTAAATTCTTAACAGTAATATTCGCTGTCATTACTGGTTGTGTTAAAGAATAATTAGGTGCATCAATTCCTACTAAAGTACAAGCTGAATTAATAGAAATATTATTAGCAACATCTATACCTGAAAAAGTGCCAATTCTATCTAAAACAACATCGTCTGGACTAACCACTCCAACCAATGCCCCTCCTGTTAAAGTAGCAACATTTGTTGCATCATAAATTTTATTTGAAGTTGTTACGCCTGAAGTTGTAATTGTTTTTTGAGTAATTATTGCAGCTGCATCTGCATGAGATTTTAAAGAATAATTAGTTGACTGGGCCCCTGATAAACTTAAGTTGCTAAAAATAACTCTATTTGCAGTTAATACATCTTTAGTATTATATGTTCCAATTGGCGTTCCTGTAATGCTTACTGCATCTATACTATATGGCTTTCCATCATTTGCATTTCCAGTGCTAACCACCTCGGCTCCTTGTAGAGTGGCGCTGCCAATAATAGCTGCAACCCTATTTCCATCGTACACTTTTGACAAAGGCACGGAAAGACCACTAATTGTAAGTTCCTTTTGATTAATTGTTGCTGCAGTTGGCGCTTGAATCGTCAATGAATAATTGCCAGATTGAGCACCTACTAATGTAATATTTGTAAACGTAACTAAATTCGCAGTGGCGACATCTTTTGTATTGTAAGTGCCAACTGGCGTTCCTGTCAAACTAACATCATCCCCTGTATACGGGTTGCCATCAACAACTGTGCCTGATCCTGGTGCTTCTGAAGAGTAGAGGCTCTTTAAATCTGATACAACAGCTACTCTAGTAGCATTATAAGTTTTACTGGTCGGTATACTTAAACCGAACATCTCTAAGTTTTTTCGGGTGATATTTTTTGAGGCAATCACAGGTTGTGTT
>CALPKD020000007.1 GCA_943324055.2 Chitinophaga pinensis | reverse complement strand
GTGAGATTAGCGGGACATCTACTGTAGTTGCTACATCAGCTGATTATATTGTATCAGCAATATCTACTGGAGGTAATTTAATCGGTAAGTTAACAATAACTGTAAATGATATTCCACCAAGTAACTTAAGTTATACAACACCTAATACTTATACAAAAGGTACAGCAATTGCTAATTTAACACCTACTGTAAGCGGAGGGGCTGTAATTAGCTATTCAATTAGTCCTGCGTTGCCAACGGGCTTGTCTATTAATGCAATTTCAGGAGTAATCTCAGGAACGCCAACAGTGATTTCACCAAGTTCAACTTATACCATTACTGCAAGCAATTCAGGAGGGACAACTACTAAAATAGTTCAAATTAGAGTGAATGATATTCCTCCTAGTGGATTAAGTTACTCGAGCCCTAATATATTTATTAAAGGAACAACAATTGTTTCATTGGCTCCAACAATAGGTGGCGGGGCGGTAACAAGTTACAGTGTTAATCCAAGTTTGCCAGCTGGATTAACTTTAAATGCCACTACTGGAATTATATCAGGTAAACCCACTGCGGTGGCTGCTACTGCAACTTATATAATTGATGCAATTAACAGTGGCGGAGCAGTACTTGCAAGTGTAGTTATTACCGTAAAGGACATCGCGCCTAGTAATTTAACCTATACAACTCCCAACATTTTTTATAAGGATCAATCCATTACAAGTTTGACACCAACTGTGAGTGGCGGTAACATAGTTAATTATGGAATTAGCCCAAGTTTACCAGCAGGGTTAACAATGGATCCTGTTTCAGGTATAATTTCAGGGACGCCTACAACACTCTTAGCTGCATCAAACTATACAGTAACAGCAACAAATTCAGGAGGTACTACTACTGCTAGCTTAAATATAAAAGTGATGTTGTTCTTGTTTATAAAGGACACCATTCTGAGTCACAATAATTGTTTAAAAGACTCATCAGGTGTGATAGCGGTTTTTCCAAATGGGGGATATCCACCTTACTCGTATTCTATAAACTCAGGACCATATAAAGCGATTGGGATCTTTGACAAATTAAAGTCTGGAATATATACATTGACTTTAAAGGACTCAACAGGTGCAACAATGAGTGTTATTGATACTATTAAAACACTTAGTAGTACTCCTTTATCAATATCGGTTAGTAAAAAAAATAATCTATGTTTTGGTGAAAATAAAGGACTTATTCTGATTGATTCAATTTCGGGTGGGGTTGTGCCTTATGCTTTTGCTTGGAACACAGGAGACACTTTATCAAGAGGGTTGAATAATTTGGTGAAAGGAGATTATGCATTAAGAGTAACAGATTTTTATGGCTGCAAGGATAGTATTAAGGTGACAATCGTTGAGCCTGCGAAAATTGTAACAAGTTTAGTGTCTGTTAGCCCATTATGTTTTAATCAATGCAATGGAACTATTACATCGGCTGCAACTGGTGGGTCGGGACGGTTAAATTATTTATGGAATAATGGTTCAATTTTAAGTTCAATTAATAATCTATGTGCGGGCACTTATAGTTTGACTATTAGAGACTCTGCAGGCTGTACTAATACTTCCGCTATTGTACTTACTAATCCATCAATATTTAAAATTATTTTAGATTCTGTGGTTACAATTTGCAAAAACCAAATCTTCAAAAAAGACATTTCGGATCTTCAATTTCCAAATACCACATATAGTTGGGCCAGTAGTAATGGATTTGTTTCAACTAGTGCAAAAGTATCCATCACCAATGCCGGAAACTACTTTGTAACTGCCAAAACTATTAATGGATGTACTGCTACTGATACATTAATATTGAAAGTAGAAAACGCTGCAATTGAATCTGTTTTTGCTGTCGCAACCAATGTGTTTAAAAACGATACAATTCATATTGTTAATATAAGCAACCCTAGGCCGAATCAATCTATTTGGACCATTCCGACTGACACCTCGGTTAAATTAATTTATAGCAATCAAGATTCCTTAAGACTTAGATTTAATACAGTAGGGAACTATGCAATTAAATTAACTACAAAGCTTGGGGGATGTGTTGATTCAAGTATTCAGACTGTTAATATTTTAGAGCCAAGTGGGATAGTGCTTTATAATACTAGTGCACTTCGATTAAATAGTATTCAAGATTTGAATGTTTCTCCAAATCCTAGCAATGGAAGATTTGTTGTTTCATTAAATCTTCAAAATTCAAGTGCTATTGCAATTAGGATTTTAAATGTGAGTACTGGTAGGTTAGAATTTTCACAAAGATATGGACCAAGTAAGAATTTCACAATTCCAATCAGTTTGGTTTTAGCGGCAGATATGTATGCCTTACTTGTAGAAACTGAATTTGGAGCAACGGCTGTTTATAAAATAATCATTCTTTAAAAAAGACAAATTAAAATTCTGATAATGGGGCAATATATTTCTGACAGAAAAATTAAAATGACGAAGCATTTACTTGTTTTTTTATTTACAATCATTTCATTGTATGCAAGTGCGCAACAATATCCGGTTCAGCTAGTTTCGCAGCTCAATAATCCAACTCCATTAAATTTGAGCTTGTTATATTCAGATGTGAATCCTAAGGTAATCTTGACTTTAACCAATAGAGATTTACAAGGAGCTCCTTTAAAGGTTAGGCTAAAAATAATCATCAATGGACCTGGACTACAATTAATCACGAGCAATAATGCGGTCTTGCCACCGATTGTTTTAGAAAGTGGTATCAGTACTACGTTGAGTGCTGCAGATATTGCAAGCTATTTTAGTATAACAAATTTAGATTTTAACGGGGTAATCAACAAGAGTGAATATCAATCAACTGGGCAATTGCCTGAAGGGGCTTACTCGTATTGTTTTGAAGTTTGGGATTACTATACAGATAAATTACTGAGTTTGCCATACTGTAATTATGCATATTGTACACTTTCTGATCCGCCATTGTTGAATGAGCCGTTTAATAAGTCAACTGTTTTGTTTTCTGATCCAGCAAATATTCAATTTAATTGGACCTCAAGGCATAGCAATAATCCAGATTTAATGAGTGCTGGTTTTAATTATTTAGTTTCTTTAAAAGAATTAATTGACACAATCGCATCACCAGAGGTGGCATTTAATTATGGTAGAATTATATATACACAATCAGTCGCATCTACCAATTTGCAATATAATGTTGCGTTGCCTGCTTATGTTCATTTGCAGTCAAATAGAACTTATGCCTGGAATGTTCAAGTGGTACCTGTGGATGCTGCACTCGTCCCAGCTTTGAAAAACAGAGGAATAAGTGAAATATATAGTTTTAAATACAAAAAAGATTGTACTCCGCCACAATATAAATCTGCAACTCCTAATGGTCGGTTAATTGAAATAGCATGGGAACAAAATTCAAAGGTTAAAGCATACGATTTACAATATGCTGAATCAAGTAGTTCTATTTGGCATCATAAATCAATTGATGATGGGAGTACACAAATAACTTTAGATGATATTGAATTAGGTAAAGTATATAAGTACAATGTTGGAACTGTTTGTGACAACACTATTGAATATGGAAGCGATGATCATTTCGTAATTGCACCACAACCATTAGCAACTAAATCAGGTAATGTTTCTTGGGGGATTAAAGCACCTAAAAATTATACTCCAACGGGGCACTTAGTTGACACTGTTTTAACTGGAAATTTTGTTAGGACTATTTCAAGTGCATACGAAAGAGACGATATCGCAGATGTTAAACATCCACTTAATAATGTAAAAGTTGGATTGTACAAAGGGGAGGAACTTGTCAATAGTATTTATACTGATGAAATTGGTAATTATTCTTTAGAAATTGATACGGCATCTATTTTAAATGATAAAATTTCAAATTATAGTCTCAAAATAGATGTTTTAGGGAAAGTGGATAATTTCAAAAACTCGTCTGTTTCTTACCAATTAAACAATAAAAATACGGGGCAAGATATATTAAATGCAATCGAGGATGTCACTATGATGTATGTCTCTACTATTGTTTATGAACCTAAAGTTCGTCCAGCATCAAGACAAGGAATTAAGAATGGGATTGCTGGCTCAACAGTGCATGTTTATTTGCCAAAAACAGTATGGTTGGATGCGTATAGTAATTTGAATAGCGACCAAAAAATTAAACAAATCACTTACGAAGGCAATGAATATATAAAAATTGGAGAAATTGATGATCAACATCGGTATTTAAATATTGTCGGCTCTACTACTTTACATAATGTTTTGACAAATATAGTAGTAAGGAATCAGGATGAATATGTAAAATATGTGAAGCCTATTTTAGGCAGTTATTGGTATAATTCTATTTTAGAAACTGGGTTTGTTCAAAGTTCAAATGAAGGTAAATTGTATCAGGCTCCTCTGTTTTTTGACCCAACAGTTACTTTTCATGGTAAAGTATGGAGAGACCCAAATAAAACTGAGACATTGCCATTAGGAAAAGTTGAATTCAAAAATATCTCCTATAATACATTAGGTAGTTCCAACGCAGACAATAACGGTAATTACGCCTTAACTGTTATTTCATCCATGATTGATCCATTTGCCTTCTTATATACTAGTAGAATGGATGGATCCGTAAAAAAATCGTCCAATTCGATTAGCTTCGAATTCCCAGATACGAGTATTAATAATAACATGATTAACTATGATATGGTTTTGCCGCCATTGTCTGGTAAAAAACATATTTATTACGGTAAATTCTTAGATCCTAACGGTGTTGAAATTCCTGTTGGTGCTCAGTTGTTTTTCAATAATAAGTTAATAACTACTTTAGGAAGAAGTGGCAATTATATATTAAAAATTGAGGACGGGTATAAGCTTGAAGACTCACTGACAATTAAAGTTCCTAGTTATAAGAATGATCCATTTTTTGAGCGAATTGAAAATTTAAGCATTGCAAATTGGGTTGACACTTATAGGACAAGATTAAATATTTCATCTACATTTGATCCTATTACTATTGACAATGCTACAGAACAGTTAGTGGCTGTAACGCAAGCAAATATTACTTTGCAATATGGCAATCAAATAGTCATTGCTCCTGAAATGAATAATATTCCAGTAAACGTAAAATTGAAATTAAAAAACGTTTCAACTGGTATTGAGAAAATATTGACTAACAAAAATCAAAAAAAGGTTTTTGTGATTAATGATGCAGCAGGTGCTTATGATTTCCAAGTTTTAGCAGATTCTGCTTCTCCTAATTTTCTTCCATTTTCTAGTAGTTTCACCATTGGGGGTGAAGGACAAACTATTGTATTAAAGTTACAACCGGCCACAACGATCACAGGAAAAATAACGGATAAGATTACAAACCAAAAGATTGATTCTGTTTCTTTAAATATCATTGGAATGGAGTATCGAGTGTTGACCGATACTTTAGGAAATTATATGTTAAAAATTCCATCTAGAGAAGCGAAAATACATATTAGAAAAGACAAGTACAGTACAATAGATTCTGTATTAAGGTTGAATCAAAATAGTCAATACTTAACTTTGAATATTGCATTGCCAAGATTCGTAAACAAAACAATCACTAAATTAAGTGGATTTGATGTTTCCATTGAAAGTCAGATTTCCCCAACATATGATTCAAATTATATTGTAACGGGGACATTAAAAATAAATTCAAATGGATATTTTACGAATGATAATACCATTCAAACCTTAAAATTTATAAATAAAAAAGTAATTGTAAATGAAAGCGGGTATGCCTTTCCTATTGATGATAGTGTAAGGTTTGAAGAGATTTCGGTAAAAGCAAAGGCATTTGGATTCGCGCCTGTTGAAATCAATAACCCAATATTAAAGCAATATACAGGACTGGGGAGTGATAAAAGAAGGTTTAGTGAAGGAGTTATTTCGGGAAATGTTGTTTTTAAATTAAGTACTATTAAAACAATGGCACCCAATTTCCCTTTAAAATTAAATGACGCTAATTTGAATTATAGTGCAACTAGTATAGGCGGTACTTCGATTAATTATGTTTCTCCTGGCGTTGATACATTAAGAGCCTTTCCTTTAAATAAGAAATTTTATGTTCATTTGTTGGACACGAATGCTGCCACAAATAGTACTTATATTGTAAAGGAACTATTTAATGAGTTTGATATCTCATTGCAAAAAGACAGTTGTGTACTATCTCCCAATGGTATGAGTTTGGCAGGTTATTTAAAATTACCAAGTTTTATCTTCCAATCTAATAATCGTCCAAGCGAATTAAAAATTTATTTCAAAAACACCGCAAGTTTTAATAGGCAATTCGTGTTTAATAATTGGTTAAGTGAAGCTATTAGCAATAGTGAATCGGTTGTTCAATTAAATAGATTGTATGCTAAATTAGAAACTGTTGCGCTTAAAGATATTGGCACTAATAATCCAATCTTATCCTTTAATGGCCAAGCTGCTTTTTATAAAGAGGATTTTAATATTGCATTAAGGCCTTGGAAAATAAAAGAATTTCAAGTTAAAAGCTCAACTGCAGGTTTAATTGCTTCCTTAAAAGTGACTCCACCAGTTAAAAAAATGTATTTAAATGGGTTGGAGTTTTATCCAAAAGACAATACAGATGTTTTATTTGGGTTTAAAAAAGTAGATGCAAGTTTTTCACTTAATATCGCTGGTGCTGTTAATTGCGCTTCCTCTTTGACCGGGGATAACAGTACTTTTTTGAGTAAGGTACTACCTATAAATATTGAAACATTCCAATATAATTCAAGCAACGGAAGTATGCTAATGGCAGCAGCTCCAAATACTAAGCTTGACTTTAGTGTTGTTAAAGTGTCCTTAGACAAATTAGTGGTCAATGTGGGATCTCAAGTTACCATTAGTGATATTATAGACTTAGTAGACGACACTATTGCTGCACATACTAATTACAATTCTATAATGAATGAAAGTCCTAATTCTAAGTGGGCTGTGGGATTAAAGGGATCACTGGAATTCCCTAATATTAAAGGATTCAAGGCAAGTGCGGATGCATCATTAGCATTTGGAGTTTTTGATGACAAGTTTCAGTTTACTGTTAGTGAGGTTGGCCTTGGAATTGAAAATCCATCTTTTTCATTAAATGCTAGACTTGGGTTGAAATTATATGGAGATACTATAGGATTTAAAGGTGCTGCAAGGTTAGATTTATTAGACAATACTTTTGCGGCAAGTTTGGCTTATTATAAAATCAAAAATAAAGATATTTATTTAGCAGCTGGCTTTACGGCTCCGTTAGTACCTGCGCCAATTACATATCCTTTACAATGGTACGCATTAGGAGGTGGGTTTTCATATAGTTCTAAAGAGCCTATGTATTATGTTGGCGTAAATGGTCAATTTGGTCTTATGGGTACGACAAAGGATATGGGGTATATAGACTCTGCATATATGGGTATTCTATTTAATTTTTCAGGAAATTGTATTGGATTTCCAACAATAAAGGGCGGAGGTAATTTGAGTCTTAAAGGAAAAAAATGGGGCTATGTAACAACTGAAATAGACTATTGTAATGCCTCGTTACTAGCTAATGTTCATGTAGAAGTTCCTGAAATTTTACCAAATGTAAAAGCGAGTGTTGATGGTATTTTATATGGCGTTGCTCCAATCCCCCCACCTTCCAAAATTGTGAGTAGTTTATCGAATGCTGTTAGTGGCGTAGCATCTTCAATATCACAATCTGCCAATAATGCGGTTAGTACTGTTGCCAATGGAACAAGTGGGGTAGCATCTTCTGTTTCACAAGGTGCTAATAGTGTTGGTAATAGCATTACGAATGAAGCTAGTGGAGTTGCAAATACTTTTGTTGAAGGCTTAGATAATGGTATGTTGTATCTTAAAGTGAATGCTGGTGTGAATATAGGAACCGCTGTAAAAGCCAATTTTTTAATGGCTGTTGGAATTAATTATAATAACAATAAATCTATTATTCCTGCATTGGTTAAATCGTCATTTGCCGAAATTAGCGATCTAGTGAAATCCGATATCAAAGGTGGAACAAAAAACGGTTTCAATGGAATGTTACTAGAAGCAGATGTTACTTTGGCAGATCATTCTGGTTCTTACAATTTAGGACCATTTGGTGCCAGTTACAGACTATATGCAAATGCAAATACTAAATTCTGGTATAATTACAACTCAAATAGTCTTGGTATGCGTATCGCACTTGCCGGGGGTGCAGCTGGATCCATTTCGGCAGAACATGTTGCATCATTGTCCGGAAGTGCTGATATCAATGCAATGCTAGAGGGCGGCTATAATGGCTCTAAATGGTATTATAATGGAAGGTTTAATACGAGTCTGCAAATTTACAATAGTAATGATGTTAGTTGTAATAATATCAAATTAAGCTGGGCAGAGAGTTGCAGCAATTTTAGCTATCCATGCGGTGCCTATTGGTTTGGGGTAGATTGGTGTGATGGACGTATCTGTGTCCCATATATAAATGGAGTGGCATTCAAAGGTTGTTTGAATTTAAATGTGAATACAAGTTGGATAGAAGGAGAGAAACCTAGTTTTAGCGTTTCATATTAATAACAGAAAAATGAAAAAAATATTTATGTTAGATAAAATAATTAGTCATATAAATAAGCTGCTATTTGTAATTGGGTCAGTTATCTGTTTTATTTGTAATCCTACAATTGGTAATGCTCAATTTGCAAAAGATATACTTAAGCAAGGAAAATTCGAATCAAAATACATTCCTTCGTTTCAGTCACCAGATGGAAATTATCTTTATATCAATGACAATTTGGCGACAGACTCGGTGAAATTGGCTAAAACAGCCTTCTTCTCAGTTGAAAGGATTGATATAAGTAAGTATAGCGAAGATTCACTTAAAAAAATGAATTTTAATACCAATGAGCTTTTGCCTATAGGACGTTTACAGCCAGTGCAAGATATTGATGCCTTAAAGGAAATTTGTTCTGCAGTTTATATAGAATCATTCAAGAAAGACAAAGGACTTAAAACTGACAAAGAGATAGTTTCTTATTTCCAAACGCATAGATCTTTTAATGATTATGGATTCTGGTACAACTTAATTGAAACTAGAATGGCTTTGGGATTAGTTTATTTAGATAAAAAAACTAATATAGGAAGTAAGTATCTTTATTTTATTACAAGGGTGTATAAAGATGGAAAAGTAGAATTTTTGGGAATGAATTCAAGTATTGGGAAGAAAAACGGAAACGTATTGCTCCCTTTGTATCAACCATCTACTAGTAAAAAAATCACAACCGATAGTGCATTGACAATTACGTGGAAAGTGCCATTTGATAATAATAAAATTGAAACTGTCTATCAGAAAAAGGCTACTGAAAAGGATTTTTCGCCTATTCCATTTGGATTTAAAAACATTAGGGGTGGAGTGTATTTGCAGACAACAGCTGGTTGGGAAAAATTAGATCTGATTTTGCCGAGCTCAAATTCAAAAGGAGATACATTAACGTTCACCTATACAGCAAAGGCAGCTAGTGAAAAGTATTATAAATTGTTTTTGCAAATTGAGGACGAAGTGCATAATAAAGGACTTACTTCTGACACGTCAATAATGATAGTTGTTAGCAAAGAAAGTCTTCCAATTGTAACCAAAGTATATGTAACTGATACACTTAATTCAATTCGCGTTAGCTGGAAACCAATTATTCCAAAATTTTATGTTGACAAAATCGAAATAAGTAAATCAGAGCTTAATACAAAGCCAACCTTTATTTATGTTAAACCTACTGATACTGTATTTATTGATTATAATATTGAAGTAGGGAAAAAGTATATTTATAAAATTAAAACACTGTTCTTGCCTCAAACTACTTTGAAACAAGAAGCAGCAGCCGAAGGAGCGGGTAAATTTTCTGTTTTCTCTAAGCCTTTGCCTCCATCTAATTTAACGGCATCTAATTATGGAAAAAATATCTTGCTTAAATGGGATAACGATAGTATCCCGGGATTTTATGGGTTTTATATTTATAGAGGTACAAGTATAAATGAGCTTGCTTTACTTTCTGGGCCATTGTTTCAGGGAAAATTTGTGGATACAGCAAATTCATTAAGCGGTAGTTCTACCTATTATTATGCAGTCGTTTCTCAAAATTTAAGACAACAGTCAAGTAATTATAGTAATAGGGTTAAAATTGTGCCTAATCGAAAATATTTCATTCCCAAGCCTGCACAAATTGATTTTTATTATGCTAATAAAGAATTAACAGTCAGTTGGGATGCTGTTCATCTCCAGGATGCAAGTATTATAGCTTATTTATTACAAAAGAAGCGTGATAAGGATACTACTTTCATTTCGTTTCCATTAATTCAAAATGGAATAAATTATCATATAGATACAAATTTACTAGGGGGAATAAATTATCAATATAGGGTTGCTAGTATTAATATGACAGGAGATACAAGCGAGTTTACAGATGCATTTGCTTATGGTGTAAAAAAGCCTGATGTGTCAATACTTAACAATTTTAACGTAAGAAATATATCTGAGGGCATTGAAGTTGCATTACCTACGGTTGTATTTGAAAATCGAAAATATTACAGGTTATATAGGAAAGAAGAGGGTGAAAACGAATATGTGAATATTGGAAAGATCGCGGCCGATGAGTTTCTATTCATCGACAAAAAAGTGGTTTCAAATAAATATTATACCTATTCTATTTCCGTGATAGACAATGAAGGAAGAGAAGGCGTTAAATGTGATGCTCAATCAGTAAAAAGAGACTAAAATAATCGCTGATTCAAACTCGAGAAATTATGAATAATAGATATAAATATAGTACTTGTAATAAAATGGTTAAATATTCCCTTTCGGTTTTACTTGTGGTGTTTTGCTCGTTTTATGCAAAAGCACAATCTGTAAGTTTGACTGACTTAAAGCAATATGCTGATAAGGTGACTACTGCGCCATTGTATAAACTTTCAGGCAGCCTTAATTCTAATCTGATCTATACTGCGGGTACAAACTTGGGTGTGAATACCCCTTTTATATGGGCATTAAATGGAAATCTGGATGTTACCATACTTGATAAAATCAAAGTGCCAGTAAGTTTAAATTTATCCTCTGCAGGGTTTGGGTATAAATTACCTCAATCTCCCAGCAGAATTGCATTAAGACCTGTATATAAATGGGTTAAGGGATACCTTGGAACTAACAATATGAGTTTCTCACCATATACATTAAATGGGCATGTTTTTTCCGGTGTTGGAATTGAGATGGAACCTCCTGCTTCGCATTTGAAAATTAGCGCTATGTATGGAAGGTTGCAAAAAGCAGTGGAGTATGATAGTACAAATACCTACTTTAAAAGTGCGACCTATGAAAGATATGGTTATGGCACTAAATTGCTTTATGAACAAAAAAAGTATGATATTGGATTGGTATTGTTTGGCGGGAAGGATACCTATAAATCCTTGCTATTTAAACCAGATTCCTTGGGCATTAGGCCACAACAAAATTTCGTGGTAAGTTATCTTGTTACGTTAAGGCCTACCAAGGGCATATTGTTTAATGGCGAATTTGCAACGAGTTATTTTACTTCCGATACAAGAACAGGGAGCATTCCTCAAGGAAATGTAGATAAATTAGTCAACTATTTTTATAATTATAAAGAATCGACTAGAAAAAATAGCGCTTTTAAAATACAGGTTGGATATAATATCAAAAAGACAATTCTAGGTTTAATGATCGAAAGAATTGCCCCTGGGTATCAAAGTATGGGTATTTATTTTATTAATAACGATTTAGAGAATGTGGCATTCAATTTTTCGCATGTATTCTTGAACAACAAGCTTACAATTGCTGGGAATATGGGGACACAGCAAGATAATTTAAAAAAGATTAAATCCTCCACATCAAATCGCTTTTTAGGGTCTTTAAATGTAAGTTACTTACCTAAAGAAAATATTTATACAAGCTTTAATTATACAAGCTTTAGGTCATTCATGTATGTGCAGCCAGTGTTTCAATCTATAGCGGTATTGAACCAATCTCAATTTCAAAATCTAGATACGTTAAACTTTAAGCAAGTTTCCGATAATGCGAATTACTATTTGAATTACAAGTTCAAGACTTCTGCTGCTTCTACAAAAGCAATTAGTTTTAATATTAACTACTTGAATACATCTAATCTTCAAACGAATAATGCAATTAGCACTTTGAATATCGCAACTAAATATTATAATAGCTCGCTTGCTTACCAGTATAATATCAACAATATTGGCTTGAACTTAAATGCAGTATATAATTTTAATTTGAGTGTTCAGTCTGGCAATAATAACTCAAGAACTCATGGTCCTACGTTTGCCGCATCCTCGTCTTTGTTAAATAAAAAATTAAAATTGGGCTTGTCGTTAACTTATAATAACACTTTATTAGCGCAAAATAATAGTCAAATAAACACGCTCATTAATAGATTCAATGCTGATTATAAGATTAAGAAAAGCGCTATCAGGTTTGATTTTCTAATGCAGAATAGATCCGCCAAGAATGGCAATTCAACAAACTCTATGGGTAATTTGAGTTATAGTTTAAACTTTTAATTTCCTTTTTTAAGGTTTTTCTGCTCCATTTTGATGCAATTCGTATTTGCAAAAAAAAATACCAAGCGATGATAAATTATGTTAAGTGTATCTTTGGTATGGCATAAATGCAATTTTATTGCATATTTTTATTTTTCAATTGCTTAATAATTATCATTTTTGAAATAATGAGTTAAAAAGGTCTTTAGCAATATTTAAAGGGTACCTTCGACAGGCCCCCATTCAGCTAATCCAAGCTGTATTAAATTATTTGTTAAAATCAATTTAATAAATTCAAATATTCAAACAATGAGGTTTATTTCTGTCATACTTTTTATTTTTATTTCAACTACGCTTTTATCTCAAACAGGTATTGGTACTTCCACGCCTAATGCTTCCGCGAAATTAGAAATTGCTTCAGCGGATAAAGGGTTTTTGCCGCCAAGAATTGCATTAACTGCAGCGAATGTTTTTTCGCCAATTACGGGTACCGCTTCATTAGCTACTGGCTTGTTGATTTACAATACTGCTACTGCAGGAACTATTCCCAATAATGTAGTTCCAGGTTATTACTACTGGAATGGTACTTCATGGGTGCAAATTGCAGGAGGATTAATTATTGAGAGTAAAACTACTGGTTTCACATTAGCACCAACTGATAATAACAAACTATTTTTAATTAGTGCTTCTACTGCTGTTTCAGTTAACGTTCCAACCTTGCCAATAGGATTCAGTTGTCAATTTATACAAACTGGTGCTGGTGTAATTACTTTAGCGATTTCTGGTACCACTTTAAACTCTGCAAACGGATTAACGACGAGAACTACACATAGTGTTATTGGATTAGTGATGAATACTACAACTACAGGATACGTTTTTGGAGATACGATCTATTAGATATATGATAAAGAATTTTCTCTTTTTATTTTTTGTGATGTTTTCCAGCGGTTTATTTGCTCAATTAGCGATTAAAAATATGGCCGTTCGCAAACCTTTAGTGACTGATACTTATTTCTACAATTATAAAGGGGGGATTCAGCAATTTATTGTACCTAACAGAGTCACGTCTATACAAGTTAATGCAATTGGTGCTAAAGGAGGGACAGGTGCAACAGGCCAAGTAGGAGGTGCTGGTGCTAATTTATTTACTACACTCAATGTTACTCCCGGTCAAGTTTTATATATAGTTGTGGGTGGTTTCCCCGGTCAATCTAATATTGTAAAATATGGTTTTGCAGGTGTTGGAGGTGTTGCGAATAATACTGCAAATAATGGTGGTGCAGGTGGTGGCTTGACTGGTGTTTTTACTTCAATTACACCAGCTAATTCAAATGCACTTGTTATTGCAGGTGGTGGTGGCGGTGGCGC
>CALPKD020000006.1 GCA_943324055.2 Chitinophaga pinensis | reverse complement strand
GCTACAGTGTAATCGCCAGAAGTATTTGTAATGTAAACTGAATCAATAGCACCACTTATTAATTTATTATTAGCATACCATTGATTCCCTTCCATTGAATTACTTTTCAATGTCGCATTTTGTCCAACACAAAACCTATTCTTCCCAGTATATGTAATTGAAGGAGTTGAAGGAATTGTAACAACCCTAGCATTTGTAGTTAGGCTTCTTCCATTAGCATTTTTTGATGTGACCGTAATTTGTCCAGTATAATTTCCTAAAGTTGGCTTAGCAATTAATCTGCTATATAGCTTTGTTGAGCCAACCGATCCATTACTAGGAGGTATCGCAATTGTTTTACTATATACACCATTTTCAACCAATGAAATTTCAAAATCTGCAGATGAGTTAATTCTAATACTATCTGATAATACATTACCATTTACTGTAAATGACTGAGCTGCTGAAGCATTCCCAACACAAGCTGAAAATAGATCAAAATTTGCGCTATTATCAATCGAAAGATTGACACTCGGGGTATTGTAAATAATCCGAACTGCATTTCTATTCGGTTCTGACAAATATATATTACCAAATTTATCAACAGCTAAATTACGTGGTTGAATTTTTGCATCTAATGCTTGCACATTATTGACAAAAGGCAAACTTGTTTCAGTGCCTGCAATCGTAGTAATAATACCAGTAGTGGTATTGATTTTTCTAATTCTAGTGCCATCCACAAAAATAACATTGCTTAAATTATCAACCGCAATACCAACTGGGTATCCAATTTGTGCCTGAATTGCTAAGCCATTATCCCCTGAAAAACCCGCAACTCCCGTACCTGCAATGGTAGTAATAATACCAGTTGCTGCATTCACTTTTCTAATCCTATTATTACCCAAATCACCAATATACATATTCCCAACATTGTCAAAAGCAGCACAATATGGATTAGAAATTTTAGCTGAAATCGCAGCACCACCATCCCCACTAAAACCAGCAGTTCTAGCACTATTTACTATTGTATTTATTTTACCAGTACTGGCAGTAATTTTCCTAATTGTAGATACTGGTCCACCTTCAACTGTGTAAATATTGCCTAATTTATCAATTGCCAAATCGCTAAATGGATAAATATAGGCAGTTGTCGCAGCTACATTTTCAGCATTTGAACCCCCTCTCCCTCCTGCAACCCAATTGACCATTCCAGTTGATTTAGTGAACTTATAAATTATATCATAGGATTGAATAAACAAATTGCCCGTCAAGGAGTCGACCAATGCATTTGTGGGATTTTGTATTTGAACAGTACTTACTGGGACTGAACTTGGGTTACCTACTAGATTAAAATCAGTTCCTCCGTTGCCAATTATAGTTGTTATTATTCCATCCGAAGCATTGACCTTTCTAACCCTATTATTTGATTTGTCAGCAATATAAACATTCGCATCTTTGTCTATTCCAAGTCCTTGAGGATAATTAAGTAATGCTACATTTGCGCTACCATTATCACCACCAAAATCACCAAACCCAGCTATTGTATTAATGATAGTAGTTGAAGCATCCACCTTCCTTATTCTATTACCGTAGTCAGAAAAATATAAATTTCCAGCACTATCAGTTGTAATACTTCTTGGATTATTGATGGTCGCATTAATTGCAAGTCCACCATCCCCAGTAAAAGTAGTATTCCCCATTCCAATTATTACAAACACTAAACCAGAAGATTTTTCAATTTTCTTTATAAAACCACCACTCATGTCAAAATATATGTTTCCTAACTTATCTATATGAAGTGCATTTATATTTCCTATTTTAGCAAATGTCGCAAGAGTGGTATCACTTGCAATTTGACCTTGTGTTCCATCACCCGCAATAGTTGTAATGATTCCTGTCTTGGCTGAAATTTTTCTGATTCTAAAATTGTTGTTATCTGCAATATAAATATTACTAGAATCATCTACTTCAACACAAGTTGGTCTATTTAATAAAGCATTAGCAGCTAAACCACCATCACCAGCATATCCTGCAGTTCCATTCCCAGCAATTACAGAAATTATACCAGTACTAGCTGAAACTTTTCTTAATGTATTCGTCCCTCTATCAACTATAAAAATATTACCTTGTCTATCGAGAGTAAAGTTTAATGGCGATGAAAAACTTGCTTTTAAAGCTGGAACTTCCGCAATATTAGAATCAGAGACAATCCCATTGCCAACTATTGTTGTTATTAATCCAGTAAGCTTTGAAATTTTTCTAATAGTCTGTACCCCATCCAGAATATAGCCATTGCCTGCAGTATCAAAACGAATCGCTCTTGGATAATATAATAAAGCATTTGTTGCTAGTCCTCCATCTCCACTATTACCAGCGTTACCATTTCCAGCATATGAGGTGATGATACCAGTAATAGCATCTACTCTTCTTATTAAACTGTGACCTTGTTCCGCAAAATAAACATTGCCCTGCTTATCAACAGATACTCCAAGAGTCTGTTTTAAGACAGCCTGTGTTGCTTGCTTCCCATCCCCTATAAAATCCGATCCCGCAAAAGTTCCTATTATTTGAGCATTCAAATTTTGAACAAAAAAAACAATCATAAAAAAAATTCCAAATCCAACTTTCTTAAAAAACTTAAACATAAAGATTAAAAATTCAATTAAAAAATAAGTAAATACATGGCAAATTTACCATATATAGTGCTATAAATAATAGTAAATATATCTTGTTAATAAGTAGATAATATATTGATATACAATATGTTAAATGGTAATCAAACCCTATTAAACAGTATTAAACACAATTTTTTATTAAATGAATAGCCTGATTCTTCGTCAAACACAAAAAGAAAGTAAAAATTAGAACATCAAATTTTGACATTTTATTTTGGGGAGGAGTAGGATTAGTAAAAATCTTACTGACAAGGGGAATATACAATCCAGCACAGAAAAATAAAAAATGAAGTTAATCGTGAAAAGTGAGACTTCAATAAACACTAGAAACCAAAGAGATCGGAGTGTTTTAGTACTCCTATTGGGACACTATGTAAGGAAATGACTAAGTTCATTAGTTAAACGCTAATCTATTAAATAAAATAATCAATTCAAATGATATTAAACATATTAAACATATTAAATTTAAATACTTAATTTTAGCACTTCCAATACAACCATTTGAAAAAAACAATACTACTTATAACCTGTTTTTTAATAACAATTAAAATCTTTTCTCAAAATGGTTTTACGTTACAGGGTTTTGTAAAAAACAAATTTGAACTAAAATTAATAGGTGCATCCGTAATTATTTCAAATAATAACGAAATACGAAAAACTATAAGTGATTCTAATGGGCGATATTTTATAGTATTAGATAACGGAAAATACAAGGTCGAAATAAATCATACCGGATATGACAAAATAACAAAGGAAATTGAAATCAATAAGAATATTATACTTGATGTTATATTAGAGGAAGACATAAACAAACTTGAAGAAGTTCGTATTCAGAGTGACCGAATAAAAGGACTGTCAAATACATCAAATAATATGTTTGAATTTAGTCCTAATAAATTAAATGAAATACCTTCTATAATTGGATCTGTAGATATTGTAAAACTATTACAGTTAACTCCTGGAATTCAAAATTCAGGAGACGCCAATGGATACATTTACGTAAGAGGTGCCGAACCTGGTCATAATTTATATACTTATGCTGATGCACCAATATATGGAATCTCCCATTTACTTGGAATATTTTCAACTTTTAATGATAACCATGTACAAAAAATGACATTTGATAAGTCAAATTCAAATCCGCAAAATGGAGGCAGGTTAAGTTCTTCCCTAAATATAATTCCTGTTGACAAAGTTCCTACATCAATTGGGGTAAAAGGAAATATTGGATTAATATCATCGCAATTAAACATTGAAATACCTATTAACAAGAAATCAGGATTGATATTATCTGGGAGAAAAACATACATAGATGAGGTATTAGGTCCAATGTTAAATACTAAAAAAGAATTTGGGAAACAAGAACAAAAAATTAATTACGGATTTTCGGATTTTAATGCAACCTATATCAAAAAAATATCAGAAAAACAAAAACTAACTATTAATGTTTTACTTACAGGAGATAATTTAAAAATAATAGATTCTAACTATGATTTAAATGCTAAGTTAACATGGGGAAATACAGCTATATCTTCGGCTTGGCAAAGTCAATTGACAAAAAAAACAAACATTAAAAACATCATATACTATTCGAAATATAAAAACAATCTTTTGGTAACACAAGGTGGTGAAATTATGAATATCTCATCCAGCATTAGTGAATTAGGTTATAAAAATATCCTAGAATATGAGATAAATAATATACAATTTGAAAGTGGGGTGCAATATGCTTGCTATAATTTACAACCGCAAAAAATAGAAGTCACTTCACTTGGAATAGAGAATATCGAAAAATTAGCAAAACAAGTACAAGCAAATAATTTTGCTTTGTTTATTAATTCAAAAACCAAATTGACACGTAATTTATTAGCTGAAGTGGGATTAAGATTAAATTATTACACTGCAGGATCAAATCTTAACCAATTTTTACATTTCGAACCAAAAATATTATTAACATATACTCCTAACACAAACTCATCCTATTTTGTGTCATATACAAAACAAAATCAATATTTAAATTTAATAACCACATCTAGTGTGGGTATTCCGACTGATTTTTGGGTAGCAAGTTCTGAATCAATTCCAAGCCAAACAGCTCAAGAAGTATCGATTGGTTACAATACAAATATTATAAATAATATAAAGTTTTCTATTAGCAGTTATTACCGAACGATGGATAAGTTATTAGAATACCCATATGGGATTACACAGTTTAATGAAATTACCACATTGCAAAATGACATTTTAATAGGTAGTGGGCAATCGTATGGCTTGGAAGTGATGGTAAAAAAAGATTATGGTAAAGTGAAAGGATGGTTTAGTTATACTTTAGGTTGGTCAGAGAGGCAGTTCAATGAACTTAATAATAATAACAAATACTTCGCAAAATACGATAGGAGGCACAATTTTGCACTTACTAGTAGTTATGAGTATAATTCAAAATTGAGTATTGGATTAACCCAAATTTTAAGTTCAGGAAATCGGTTCACAATGCCAACATCTTGGTATTTTATAAACAACAACCCTGTCAAGGAATATAGTGAATTCAATAACGCAAAACTTCCGAATTATGTACGTACTGACTTTTCCTTAAGTTATTATTTAATTAGAACCCCAAAAAAAGAAAGTATTTTAACTTTTTCTATTTATAACGTAATGAATATTGAAAATCCAATTTATGTTGTAATGGACATTTATATAAATAAAAATAGCAATAGCTTAGCCATCCAAACTAATAATAAAACTTTATATAAAATTATCCCCTCTATTAATTGGAGATTCAAATTCTAATAATGAGAAAATTAATAATAATAGTATATATCATTAGTGTAAGTTGTAATAAAATTGATATTAGTAAAAGTATTCAACCGGAATCAAAAGTTGTAGTTGAGGGATGGATTGAAGAAGGAGATGTGCCAAGAGTGATATTGTCAAATAGCATCCCTATAAGTACCGTAGTTGATTCATCAACAGTGCTCAGTTATTCAATCCGTTCTGCTAAAATAACTGTATCGGATGGTGAAAAAACGGAAGTATTAAGGCTTCGAACTAACTATGAGAGAATTCCTCCTTATATCTATTATGGGAGTGATATAATAGGTAAAGTTGGCGGAAAATATAGTTTAAAAATAGAATATTTAGACAAAATAATTAGCGCTACAACTAGCATCCCTAGGTCAGTACCTATCCTTTCGGCAAACTATGAGAAAGAAAACCCAAGTGACATAAAGGGATATATTTCCATTCAATTTGACGACCCCGTTAATGAACAAAATTTCTACCAAATACAAACAAAATTAATTCATCAAGACTCCTTATTTATTCCGGCCTTATTTGGTAATTTAAGTGATGCTAAGTTTAATACTAACACAGTTGCAATAAAGTTTTTCAGAGGAAGGTCCTTTTCTGTCAACGACACTGCCATGTACAAGCCTTACTTTGAGGATGGGGACGAGATTTATGTGAAATTAAGAACCATGAATGAAGCAGGCTATAACTTCTGGAACAGTTGGCAAAATGAAATAATAAATGGCCAAAGCCCCATTTTCCCTAATACTAAAAGCTTACGCTCAAATATAGAAGGGGGTATAGGTATTTGGGAAGGTTATGGTCACCAAACAGTGCTCGTAAGGACACCTAAAAAAAAGTATTAAAATAATTTTAAAACTTTAATAAAAATTCCTCAAATCTTTTTTCTAGATTACTAAACCCGCTAGAAAAATAAACACTCATTTCTACTTCCGTAGTATTATTAAAAATCAAATATAATGATTCGTTGTATGTTTCCTCTGTGATATTAGTTCCATAATAAAGACCATTTTCATTCTTTACTGACCTTTGAACAATATCTGCAATTTTCGTACCATCTTTTATTGATACAAGCGATAATTTTATGTTTGCGTTATATATTTTTGCATACCCTTCTGATATATTTTTATTATACAAATTCAAAGAATTACAAAATGTCGCATTAAAAGAAGTAAACTTATCCCATGGATCAGGATTAGCTAATAACAATGCATTTTCGGCATCCGCCATACCTTGGATATTCACGTTAGCAACAATCATGAAATTATTCATCATTTGTACGACACCGTTCACTTTTCCTAGGTATTTTTCGAGATTCGTACTTAATAAAATACTATCGATGTTAGCCGTAGTATTTACCGCAAACCTTATTATATTACTACCATTCATTGAAATTGACGAAGAAGCTGAAACTGGCAAAGTTCTTTTACCAGCAAATTCAAATGTCATTTTCCCAATAGACATTTTATAGCTAGCTTCATATGGAACTTGGTTTTTATTTAAATACTTAACAGACGCATTCAATAGTATAGCTTGCTTATCATCTATTGTCATAGTTGCAATTACAGATGTTGGAAGGAGAAAGTTTCCAGAAATAATTTCTGAAGAATTTCCATTAAAAGATAAAACTGTATTATTAGTAAGCCCTGCTTCCTTTGAAGGGAAAATAAATTTTAATTCTTTTGTTGAAACTGTTTCAATCCATTTTTGATTTTTATTATCCCAGGTAAAAATACCATAAACATCATTAAGCGTAATAATATTAGATACACTATAAGACTTTATTACTCCATTGCTAGAATTATTTTGTGTACTAAATAGTTGCACAGTATTGGTACTATTATTCAATAAATTTTCGAAATTTTGAAGTGCTACTAATTCTATATCCATATCAAAGGTGCCCATCTGATCCAACATTTTATTTGCTTCAATTTCAAACTTTCCTTTTTGTTGATCCGCAGTTAATGTAGAATATGGAGTAGCTAATATCTGATCAATTTGAGCACTTGTTAAAGCATTAATTGGAGTAGCTAGTATCTGATCAATTTTATTACTTGAATTTTCGGGCTGAAAAACAGCTACTTTTCCGCAAGAAATTAATAATTGCGTAAAAATAATTGTAAAAAAAATAAAATTTTTGAACATAAACTAGTTTTTATATAATGAAAACAAATGTGTTAACGAGATGGCTTTTTTGGGGAAAATTTAATCAAAAATTTACCTTTAATATTTTTAAATATTTAGCTACAAATATACAAAATAAAAAATATATAGAATTTATAAAATATCGGTACTAACTACCTACCTATCAATTGGTTGTAATTTAAAGGAGGCAATAACGAACTAATAAAAAATTTATTTTTTATTAGTTCGTTATTGCACACATTTTGAAGCAATATTTCGAATTTAGCTACTGTTACAGCTTCATGATTTTAAATGAATGGGTAATCTTTCCGTCTCCGCTTGACACTTTAACCAAATAAGTGCCTGCAGACAAATGTCCTAAGTACATAGGAACTCCCGGCAGTAATCCTTGTTTACTATCTACTTTAGTGCCAGTAGCAATTTCAAAAAAATCCACATTTAGTCTTTGATACCCCTTCACAACAAAATCAAAGTTAAGTTGATTACTAAAAGGATTTGGGGCTAATTTTATAAACTCGTCTCCGCTTAAATTAATTACATCCGTAACTAAAAAGTAATAATTTGAACTAGCGACACTTACGCAACCATTTAAAGTTGTCTTAGCAGAATATGAACCAACTGCTGCAGGTTTAATCCTTTGAGCTGTATCACCTAACTGTACACCATCTTTATACCATATATTACTATTTGTACTTGCCAATAAGTAATTAGCTGTATCTCTTATCAACACAGGAGCAGATGGAACAGGTTTTATAGTAATAATTATTTTTGACCTAGGCCCTTCACAACCAGTTACATTTATTGATTGACTTACGTAATAATTATAATTACCAATTGTTGAGGTAGTTGGTTTTGAAGCAATAGTAGCCCCTGTTCCACCTGTTGCATTTGTGCCATACCACAACAATGAATTCCCGCTCGATGCTTTTACTTTTAAACTATCTGCACTTACATTGTTACAAAAGGAAGAATCAGTAACAGTTGGAGCTAGTGGTAATGCGTTTACACTAATTGTAATTTTAGATCTATTGCTCTCGCAACCGCTAGCGTTATTGAATTCACTAACATAATAATTGTAAACTGCTACGGCATTAGAAAAAGGTTTTGGAGCAAGCGAATCAAAAGAACCCCCAACAGCATTAAACCCATACCATCTTAACTTATCATTAGTTGCGTTTAAACTAGCACTTAAATTAATTACACTTTGATTTAAACAATATGATGTGTCTTTGACTTTTGGAGATGAGGGCGAAGTTAAAACGTTAATTACAACCGGATCACTAAACTCACTCACTAATTCACCAGTAGCACTTATTACTGAATAGCTTCCTGCACTGTTAGTAACTAAAGTTCGACGTGTTGAATCTTTGATTAACACTCCATTAAAATACCATTGATTACCTATACCATTACTACTAGTTAAAGAAATTTTATTAGTCGAACAAATTACGGAGTTTGAATTTAATGATATCCTAGGCTTAGGCGGTGTTACAAAATATCTAGTTCCTGTTGTATATGAAATTGGCCACTTAGCACTACTCAATATCTTAATAGGCACACTTGACGAAGATATTTTATTTGCATTAAGTTTAATCTTGTTAATAGAAGATACATTTCGACTGTCTAAGGAAACGATATACAGGGAGTCATCTAATCTACTATACGAAGGGTACCCAATGGTGTTGTTTGTATAAATTAAATCTAATGAGTCTTTTTCTAAGTTGTATCCCGCCGTTATGTATTCTTTATTTACTGTGTTAAAATAATCGAACGCCATTATATTAGGTGAGTTTTTCGCAATAACAGGATTCCCAATATTGTCATTTTCACCCAATGAAAAAAAGTTTACAATATCCCCTGTGCCTGTTGTGTCATAATCATTGTCCCATACATGAATCGCATTAATGTCCCAATAATCAATTGAGGAAGTTGTTGCTGAACCAATTTTATTATAACAATCATACACAAGATACTCCCCATTGTAATCCCATTCTAATGCATCTGCATAAACAGGTCCCTGCGCTTTTACATTTGAATATGTTGGTGCATAGAGTTTATATCTAAACCATTTAATTTTATTAAAATCGTATACCCAAATTGAAGTGTCAGCACTAGTTGTGACCGCAGCTAACCTCTTTCCATCTTTTGAAAAAGCGACACTAGACCAAATAGCTTGATTTTGCATGACACTAATCGTAGGTGCAGATGTTGGATTAGTTTTAATTAAATACAATTTTTTATCCACTCCAACATACACACCATTATTACCATTATCCGTAATACTCATTTTATTACCCATAACCTTGCCGGCTAATGCTGTATAATTAAGCCCTTGTTGATTAGATCTGTAAATACCATTCGTGTTAGCAACATCAGTGTTTAAAGTAATTAAATACTCTGTGCCAATGTTAGTAGGAATTGTCTTTGAAGCAGAACTTGTAGTTGTCGCTTCATAGATACCGACTGAATCAAATGCTGTCGCCGCATATTTATCTGCATTCAAATTCGAGAATAAATCTTTGGCTGCCTGAATTACAGCAACTCTCAAATCTAAGAAAAGTGATTTTTTCGTTAAATAGTTATTCAGTGCTCTATAATAAATTTTCCCAGCATTTGCTTTCCCGATAGGACTTGTTGCTAATAAATAAAAAGCGAAATTAGGTATTCCACTATTTATATGTACCCCATAATTATCTGAGTTTCCATAAAAAAATTCCTTCATATTGTTAGGTTGAAAGGAATTATCTGAAATACTTTTACCTCCATTATGTGGATCTTGTAGAGACCTTAGACTCCCACTTGGGTAATATTTCAAAGCAGTGGATAAAATAATACCTTCCCCTATCGTCCAATTAGTAGAATCAATCAATGCACCAAAAATATCAGCAAACGATTCATTTAATGCACCTGATTGACCACTATATTCGAGGTTTGCACTAGCCTGTACTACTCCATGTGTCATTTCATGACCAGCTACATCCAATGATGCCGCCAAGGGCTTAAAAATCTTATTACCATTTCCATAATACATTGCAAAACCGTTCCAATAAGCATTGTCCATGCCAATTCCTGTACTATCGTCAGCTACATTTATAAATGAATATATATTGGCACCATTCCCATTAATTGAATTTCTGCTATGATTTTTTAAATAATAATCATAACTAATACTTGCATTACTATGAGCAGATACAGATTTAGCATCTGCCCAGCTATTAGTATTAGATGTAATATATTCAAATTCGAAATTGTCACTCGAAGTATTTAAGGCATTGAATGTCTCTATGTAACCAGAAGGTGAAGTAGTGGTAGCATTAAACATTGGCTTACTCACATCTCTTAAATAATATTTAGAACCATTGAAATAAGAATTGATTGTTTTTGAATTACCATTTAAATCAGTTGCATTAATAGTTGCTGGACCAGCAAAAGAACAAGTAGTCTCTATACTTTCTAATATTTCACCAGTTGCTGCATTAATAAAATGCTCGTATCTACGTATAGGATTAGGATATGAAATTACATGAAACGCAAGAATTGCTAATTGATTTTTATTAATATAATAGGTAGTATCAATTGTATTTTGTTGAGCAAATGGAATATTGAACTTACTTTTTTTAATTTTATTATCATCGTAATATTTATCAATAATTTCAATAACTTTTGATTCACTAATATATGAAATTCGATTATCCACAACTGAAGCATTAACATATTTTCCATTAAAAATTTGTGCTTCCCCTTTATTGTTAATATGAATTATGATTTCAGATCCATAAATTGGAATATTGTTTATTGTTTGATTATATTTAAGATGACTATACCCTTGCTCGTCGTTTGTTAATGAAGTGTATTTAAAGGTAGGCGTGAAATTATCCCTAATCAAATAGGGCTTCAATTGATTAAGATATTGATCTGATATATTTAATAGATTATCTAAACTCAATTCTATTTTATTCGAGTTTGATTTTATGGTATCCGTAACTGCTGTTTTGTTTAAAGTAGTACTTATGAATATGGGTAGTTTATTTTCATTTGAATAAACTATTTTATTAATTATTAAATCAGATAAATTATTTGAATTTATGGACTTAATACTAGAGTAACTTTTATTAGACTTTAAACTTCTTTGTTTATTGATACTCTTTTTATTTATTTTATTTGGATCACCTATTATAGTTTCATGTTCCGGATATTGTTTATTGATAGTTGAATCGTAAACTTTAATAGGCTTGGAAGTTTGAGCATAACCAATTAGTGATAAAAATAATATGTTAAATATTAACAGTTTAATACCCTTCATAAGGAGTAGATTTTAGGATTAACAAAATTCAAGACAGCAAATTAGCTGAAATCATATTACTAAATTAGAATAATTAATCATATGTGGGCATAATAAATAAGAAAATTTAAATATATTAATGGGTTTTAGGCGTGAATCCCCATTAAAAGTCATTTTCAAGAGTCAATATGCTATTGATTTGAAGAAAAATAGCGAAGCAGTAATTACAGTTTCACAATTTTAAACGTGTAGGTCATTTTAAGGTCAGATGAATATACTTTAACAATGTAGACTCCAGATGACAAACCGGCAATATCTAAGTTAGTTCCTGTATTTAACATCTTTCTATTTGCCAACATCCCTCCACTATTTAAATCAAATACGTCCACATTTAGCGTATTGTATTTTAGTAAGAAGAAGTGCAAGTATACATTCGAACTAAATGGATTAGGGGTTACCTTGATAAATTGATTATCCCCTAAATTTATAATATCAGTGACTAAGAAAAAGTAAGAGCTCCCTTTAATACTAGCACATCCATTTTGTGTGGTTGTTACAGTATAACTAGCGTTTTCAAGTGGCTTGAATTTATAATCAGTTGCACCATCTATTTTAATGCCATTTTTGTACCACTGATTACCCGAATTATAATTTGAATTTAAATAGCCTGACGTGTCCCTGTATATAATTGGAGAAGGTGGTCTAGGATATGGACTTTGGGTAATAACAACTTTCCTTGACGAATCAAAATGTCCGAGCCCATCTGAATAAGTAATCCGATATACCCCTGTATCCTTTTGTGTTAATCTTAGCAATGAAGTATCATTTGACTTCATCACTACATCGTTTTTAAACCAGGTGTAAAAAGGAGAGCTGTTTGCCTTAATTACTGTTGTATCGCCAGGACATATACTGTAACTACCAATAATACTCACACTCGTATCTAACATTATACGAACAGGCTGCTGAAAGCCTAATGTAATTTTACTATTTTCTGAACTAAAATTACCAGCCATATATTGACCTACTGTAAAATTTACATTCGGGCTCGTAAATCCAATAGAATTTATTGAAGCACGCTTGATGGTTTGGGAATAACCAGTTAGCGTGAGTAAGGAAAGTAATAAGTAGGTTAAGGTTTTCATTTGTAAAGTTTAAACTACTTAGCCGCTAATTTGAATGTTTTAGTTGAAGTATTTGCGCTAGTAGATTTCGATGTCACTGAAACGCTTGCAGTGCAAAGCACGCCAGCAGTTAGTCCTGAAATAGAAATGTTATTTACTGAAGAAGTACTTGAAATTGAACTTGAGAATATAATTGAATTATCACTATCCTTTCTAACAATTACATTCACATTTACTCCTGCTGACGGAATAGCAGAACTTATACTTACAACCATTGCCTGTGTAGTTCCAGTAACAGCTAAAATATTACCTACTCCAGGATCAACATTTATGGAAAAGACAATAGAAGCCTCAATTGGGGTAGGTGGTGGTGGTGAAGTATTTGTCACCAAACTTGTAGCTCCACCAATCATATTAGTCCAAGTATTCCCATTGTAAACTTGAAGTTCCCCAAAATCAGCACAATTGGTACACCATAATACAAGTCCTGCAACTGGAGATGAAATATTATCTCTTTGAGCTGCTGTCATTCTAGGTGGTAAAAATCCTTGTGTTGTTGAATTTACTTCTAATGCAGAGGAAGTATTTGATTTAGCACCAATTCCCAAGCCAGAAGCAGTAATCACTCCATTTGTTTTCACATCTGTAATTGATGAATTACCTAATTGAATTGTATTTGAAGCGGAAACTATTGCACCACTTCCTATTGCTGTTGCATTAGACAAATTGTTTGTAACAACGTCTGCTTGAAATCCAATTAAAGTATTATTAGAACCAATGGTATTAATCAAACCTGCTGCATACCCCAATGCTGTATTTTGTTGACCTGTTGTATTATTATATAATGCTTCAACACCAAAACCAGCCTGGCCTCCTCCTGTTGTATTATTATAAAGCGCATCAGTACCAAATGCACTATTATCAGATGCTAAATTGTTTTTAAGCGCATATCTACCCAATGCATTATTGTGAGTCCCTATAAGATTGGCATAAGATGCACCATACCCTACTGCAACATTACCACTTGAATTAGAAGTGCTATACTGAGCATTAAAACCAATTGCGACATTTGCTCCTGCTGTCGTATTTGAATTTAATGCTCCAGAGCCAACTGCTACATTCTCAACTCCAGTTGTATTTAACTG
>CALPKD020000005.1 GCA_943324055.2 Chitinophaga pinensis | reverse complement strand
TTATTCAGTTTAAACGAGGGACTTAATGTAAAGGTTTGATTGTTTCCATAACTTGAATGTTTGTTATATCTACCACCGATTTCTACATTCAATCGGTTTGAATTGTCATTCAAGATAAGAGAAGTATAGATTGCATTTTGGTATTGAAAAGTATCAATAAAATTAAAGTTATAGGGCCCCCATTCTCCAAGAGATTCATAAGTTTGATGAAAAGATCCATATCTGAAATCGCTTCCAATGATCCACTGCACATTTTTTGTAATTGTATTTGAATAGTATATGTCTGCAAAATGGGATTTTCCCCAATACTGATTGTTCTCAAAAATGGTATAGGTTTGGTCTGCGCTATCATTTAGGTATTGACGATCTTGTTTATTTAGTTGGTATTGAAACTGAAAACTGGTGGTCCCTTTTTTATACCTCAATGTAACCCCAGTCATATCAGTCGCATTGCTAAATTTGTTATCCTTGTCGTCTTTAAAAGCTGCGTAATCAATGTCTGCTTTATATGAAGTTCTCCTTGTGTAAGCCTTGATATTCCAATTTGCGTTTATGGCATAATTAATATTCGCAAACCAACTTTTGTTTTTATAGCTATCCTTGTCAAAAGTGCCACTATTTGATTTGTCAAATGCGGCTGAAAATCCTGTTACAGATTGTTGCTCATAGCCAATGGTGTAGCTTAGTTTATTAAAAGTTTTGGAATGCTGGATATCCATTTTTTGAATACCAAAAGTACCTACTGAATAGGAACCGCTCCATGATTTTTTTACTTTAGCCTTAGTAATTATATTAATCACACCGCCAATTGCATCGGATCCGTAAATGGTGGATTGGGCCCCTTTTAAAATCTCTACTCTTTCCACTTGATCCAGTGGAATAAGGTTTAAATCAAATTCATTACTAATCATGGATGGGTCTCCAACTGGAACGCCATCTATTAAGATTAAGGTTCTTCCACTGGATGCACCACGCATGTAAATACTGGGTACTGTTCCTGCATTACTGAGTGCGCCAGGCAAGTAAAGGCTGGCTTGTTCGGTTAATACTTGTGCTAAACTGCGTCCTGCATTGGCCTGAATTTGAGCCGCACTGATTACTGTGACTACTTTACCTGTGCTATTCTGTTTCTGTTCAATTTTGTTTGCAGTGACAATTACTTCCACTAAGTTGTTGGCACTGTCTGAAAATGGGATTGAATTGTCTTTTTGTTGTCCAAAGACGAGGGTGGTGGCAGCGATAAGGCATACCGAGAGCGTGATTAATTTTTTGCTCATTGTTTTGTTTTTTTGAGTGAACAATGAGCTTCCTGGAATAAGAGAACCATAATGGGTTGAGAACCTATAGTGAAAACAAATTTTCATTATCCGGCTAGCGATAATTTGTTTTTGTATGGGCTCATCAATTTGTTACAATCCTTGCTTTTTACCCGAAAGCTGTTGGTTATAATTTAATCAGGCAGGTCTTCTGGCTTGTTCTTAACAATGCATCCTTCCCAAATTGCTTCAGTGGATATTTTGCATTGCTTGCGCTTAGCGCAGAACTTACAGCTACGGGAATAGCTCCCGAATTTAACGGGATTCCCTTTTAATCATTTGTAATGAACCTAATTCCATAACAAACATATTGATAAATGAATCTACTCAATGGTTTAATTATTAACGCATTGTTGAAAACTAAGCTCATTTTAATTATATTTATAACCAATTAGCATGAGGCAAACTGTTTGGAGGCCTTGTAAATTAAACCTAGTATGAAACAAAAACAAGGCATCAATTTTTTTAGTCTTACCATGATCGTGATTAGTTTGGTAATAGGAATGGGTATTTTTAAAACACCTGCTACCATTGCGGCTAAGTCAGGCACACCACTTATATTTTTTAGTGCATGGATTATTGGTGGAATCATTGCCTTGTTTGGGGCATTAACGTATGCTGAAATTGGACAACGTCTTCCAGTGATGGGTGGGTATTATAAAGTGTTTGCGCATTGTTATCATCCTGGCGTTGGGTTTACTATCAATGTGCTGATTTTAATTAGTAACGCAGCTTCATTGGCTGTTGTTGCTTTAATTGGTGCAGATTATGTGAGTGATTTATTATTTGGTCAACCATCTGGTACTTTTTTTAATGTTTGCATGGCTTCCGTATCTGTTGGCCTGTTTTATATTGTCAATTTACTATGACTTAAAACAAGTAGTCGTACCCAAAACGTATTGATGATTGTGAAAATAAGTTTAATCGTTTTATTGATTTCTTCTTTGTTCAAAGGAGTCCAGGTTCCAATACATGGAGTGAATGAAGGGAAAGTATATGTTTATAATGGCAACAATGGCGCACTCTTGTTAATGGTAAGTTTGGTTGCAGTTTTTTTTACTTACGGTGGATATCAACAAACTATCAATTTTGGTTCAGAGGTAAAATCAGCAAATACAATGCAACGCGGAATTGTATCTGGTATTTTGATTGTTTTGTTTTTATACTTGGCAATCAATTACACGTACATAAAAGTGATTGGGTTTGATAACATGAAAAATGCAAATGCAATCGGTTCCCTTTTATTTGAAGCTTGGTTTGGAAAATTTGGTGCTAAAGTTTTTGATTTTGCAATGGTATTAAGTGTACTCGCTTATGTAAATGTAATTTTAATGAGTAATCCTAGAGTGATGTTTGCAATGAGTGAGGATAAGGTATTGCCTGCTATCTTTCAAAAGAAACATCCTAAAACAGATGCATTGGTCCCAGGATTAACCGTTTTTGCCATCGCGACTATTTTAGTCACATTTTTTGGAAAAGGGGTGGACGATGTATTAAGTTTTAGCATCTTTTTGGATTGCTTAGGAATGAGTACTTCGGCGGCCACATTATTAATCCTGCGCAATAAAAAACAAGGAGATGAGAGTGTCACAGGGGCGCTAAAAAGATGGACACCTGTTTTTTGTGTTTTATTTGTCATGGCTTATGCTTTTGTAGCAGTAGCTGTTGTAATTGACAAGCCCTATTCTGCGCTAACCGCGATAATACTAGTGGCAATTGTACTTGTACTTTATAGATTATTCTATTACAAGAAAAAGTTTATTTCAACTGACCTATAAATAGCTCGGAGATTATTAATTGGTCCTTCTTTTAAGCCTTTCATATCGTTTTATGGCTGTTCATGCTTTAAGGCTTTCCGCCTGTCTAAAAATTAGCCAACTAGCCCATATTAGTTTACTTTTGTTGTGTTAAATCGAGTTCTAATAATAAACACATGAAATACATACTTTCCTTATTCTTAATTGGCAGTTCTTTAAGCCTATTTGCACAAGATCCGGCGCAATGGGATTTGCAAACCTGTGTGGCTTATGCCATTCAGCATAATATATCTGTTCAACAAGCCGATGTGCAAGCTAGGTTAGCCAAATTGCAAGCTGAATCCGCTAAGTCTAGCCAACTACCTACTATTAATGGCTCTTCTGGAATGGGACTCAGAATTGGACGATCTATTGATCCAACTACGAACGGATTTACCAATACCCAGTTTTTATATAACAACTTTGGGTTGAATGGAGGGGTTCAGTTATTTAATGCTGGTAAGTTAAAGAATGCTGCGGATGCAACTAATTTAAGTTGGCAAGCAAGTGAGGCAGATAAGCAAACGGCGTCTAATGATATTTCATTGAGTGTTGCTACTTTTTATTTACAAGTATTATCAACTATCGAACAATCGGAAATTGCAAAAATCCAAATTCTACAAACCAAGGAACAGCTGTTGGCTACTAAGAAAAGAGTAGAAGTGGGCTTACTCCCTGAATTGAATTTATTGGAATTGGAAACGCAATTAGCAAACGATAGCAGTACGTTGATCTCCGCATTGTCGAATGTGGAACAAAGCAAATTAAGCTTAAAAGCATTATTAAATTTAGATGCAGGACAATCTTTTGATATTATTGTTCAGCCAGTAGATAAGATAAAAATGCAAACCTTTGCGGATTTGCAACCTGATTATGTTTTTACTTTAGCCGCTCAAAATTTACCTAACGTAAAAGCAGCTGCATTGCGTGTAAAAGCAGCTCAAAAAAATACAGCTGTTGCTAAGGCAAGTTTTTTCCCTTCATTAAGTTTTGGATATAACTTAAGTACTAACTTCTCCAATTCTTTTAAATATGTTTCTAGCTATGAGTTAAGCGGATTTAGTACGCCTAATGCAGCGACCCCGTTTATAAACATGAGTGGCACTAAATACTATGTTCAAAGTCCTATCTACAAGTCAGTAAGTGCAACACGTACATTTAGTACAGCATGGAAAGGCTGGGGAGATCAATTAAATAATAATTTTGGACAAAGTTTTGGGTTCCAGTTGTCTGTTCCAATTTTTAATGCGAATCAATCTAAGATTGCATATCAGCAATCTAAGCTCAATTTTAAAAGTGTAATCTTGCAAGCCGAGAACACGCAACGTAAATTAAAGCAGGATATCTACGCTGCTTATTCGAATGCGGTGGTTGCTTCTAATAAATTAAATGCCACACAAAAAGCAGTAGTGTCAGCAGAAAAGACTTTCCAGTTCGCATCAAAAAGATATGAATTAGGCTTGTTGGGTACCATTGAATTATTAAATAATCAAAATAATTTTCTTAAAGCAAAAGTAAATTTCAAGGCTGCTCAATATGAGTATGTGTTTAGAATTAAACTTTTGGAATTTTATAAAGGAGAAGCTTTGTCATTATAAGGCATCGCATTAAAAAGCAATAAACAGCAGTAAAATAAATTAATATGAATAAGAAGATAATTTGGCTATTAGTAGGATTAGCAGCTTTGGTCATTCTTTTGGTAGGGCTAAAAAAAGCAGGGGTGATTGGTAAAGAAAAAGGCGAGGAAGTAACATCCGAAAAAGTTCAATTGAGAACCATTACTGAATCGGTAAATGCAAGTGGAAAAGTATATCCTGAGGTGGAAGTGAAGGTGAGCCCGGATATCTCTGGAGAAATCGTGAGCTTATTTGTAGAAGAAGGAGATAAGGTGACAAAGGGCCAAATATTAGCAAAAATATATGCTGATATTTATGCTTCACAAAAGGACCAAGTGACGGCTAGTGTAAATCAAGTCAAAGCGCAATACGAAAATGTAAAGTCGGCTTTAAGTGGCTTAAAAACTGCATACGAGAATACCAAGTCAACCAATGATCGTTACAAAAAATTATTTGCAGAAAAAATTGTTTCTAGAGCAGAATATGAGCAAACTGAACAAGCGTATCGTACTGCAGAATCTGCCTACTTTGGTGCGCAAGAGTCTATAAAAAGTAGTGCTGCGCAAATTCAAGGAGTGAGAGCGCAATTAGCTAGAGCCGAAAAAGACTTAGCTAGAACTACGATTGTATCTCCAATGGACGGAATCGTCAGTTTGATGAATGTAAAGAAAGGGGAGAGAGTAGTGGGTACGGCTCAAATGGCGGGTACCGAAATGATGAGAGTTGCTGATATGAAAAGCATTGAAGTAAGAGTGGATGTGGGAGAAAATGATATCACTAAAGTTAAGATCGGTGATACTGCACTTGTTGAAGTAGATGCATATAATAAAAGAAAATTCAAAGGGATTGTTTATAAAATAGCGAACCCTGTTACGGCTTCTTCTTCAGGTATTAGTAGTTCAACTGAAGTTGCTAACTATAAAGTGCATATCAGATTGCTTGCAGAAAGTTATACGGATTTAATTAAAGAAAACTCAGTATTCCCTTTTAGGCCCGGTATGACTGCAAGTGCAGATATACAAACAAAGTCTAAGGTGAATGTAATCTCTGTACCTCTAAATGCGGTTACAACAAGAGATCAAGAAGGTAAAGGGAAAGACACTAAAGTAGCCACTAAGACAAGTGAAAAAGATGCTCCAGCTAATCCTGCTAAAGAAGATGAATTAAATGAAGTAGTATTTATACTCCAAAAGGATAACAAGGTAAAGATGGTTAAAGTAAAAACAGATATCCAGGACTTGAACTATATACAAGTGATAGGGTTAAAAGTGGGGGATGAAGTAATCACTGGTCCTTATTCTACAGTAAGTAAGACGCTTAAGGACGGATCATTGGTAAAAGTGGTTGCCAAGGATAAACTATTTGAGGAAAAGAAGTAATCGCTTCTGTTACCACATTAAAAGGGGCACATTTAAAAAATGTGCCCCTTTTTTTATGAGTTTCGTATGTTTGTAAAAACGGAGTATATGCGAATAGGTCTTATAGGAAGCGGAAGTTGGGCAACAGCCATTGCTAAGATTGTTACGGACAATGGACATAATATCTGGTGGTGGTTTCGTCAACCGGCCAATATAGATTATTTTGTGAAGCGACATCACAATCCACATTATTTAAGAAACGCCTATTTTGATGTAAATAAGATTCATTTTTCTGAAGAAGTGAAGGAAGTGGTGGAGCATTCGGACATTATAATAATCGCAGTCCCATCTATACATATTGAGGCTTCCTTAAAAGGACTTGACAGTGAGTTGCTTTGCAATAAAAAAATAGTATCAGCTGTAAAAGGGGTGATGCCGAATTACAATATCTTATTGAATGACTATTTAGTACAACAGCATCAGTTTCCTATCGAACAATATTTTACGTTATTAGGCCCATGTCATGCAGAAGAAGTAGCTGCAGAACAATTGTCTTATTTGACTTTTTCTGGAGTAGACCCGGAACCGACTGCCGAAATCGCTGCTTGCTTTAAATCAGAATATATTAATACGATAGTGAATAATGATGTGCTAGGGGTTCAGTATGCAGGGGTGGCTAAAAATATTTATGCATTGGGCGCTGGGATTGCGCACGGATTAGAATATGGAGATAATTTTTTAAGTGTTTTTATAGCCAATGCGGCAAGCGAGATGAAGGTTTTGCTAAAGGGGATTATGGAGAAAAGTCATAAGGATTGTGATGCGGTTAATTATTCTGCGTCGGTTTATTTAGGAGACTTATTAGTGACTTGTTATTCATTACACAGCCGGAATAGAACCTTTGGCAATATGATTGGTAAGGGTTATTCGGTTCGTGCTGCCGAGCTTGAATTAAATATGGTGGCCGAGGGATATAATGCTAGTAAGTGTATTAAGGAAATCAATGAGCAGCTTGAATTGAAATTACCAATTATAACAGCCATCTATAAAATTTTATGGGAAGGACGTTCCCCTGAATTAGCCTTTAAAGAAATTGAAAAAATACTAGTGTAAATTTAGGTGTCGAACCGCCCTTTTAGGCTACTATAAAAAAGTCACTCGCAATTCCATCTGCGAAAAATTTAGCTTGCTTGGAAAGGGTATAGCCTAGATCTGTTTGAATTAGTTTACCCTCGTTTATAAAATTCGATGCTACATTCAGCGTATGCTCAAGGTAACTTGTTCCAAATACAGTTTGAATATGCAGCGTCGAAAAACCTTCCATCTGCCTTAAAGCAATCATCATATACTCATTATAACGCGTTACTATTTCTAAAGGCTCTAATTCAAATGGCACTTGGTTTTTTGCAATGGATTGAAAATATAATTGGTTATTGGCTACATTCCATTGTCTTGAAATTTTATTATAGGAGTGCGCCGATGGTCCTAGTCCTAAGTAGGGGATGCCATTCCAATAATTGCTATTATGCTTACTCCTCCATCCTGGCTTTGAGAAATTAGAAATTTCATAATGTTCAAAACCATTATTGGACAATTCATTAACAATAATTTCAAAATGTCTTGCTTGGTGGCCTGCGTCCACTCCTTCCATTTTTTGTTTTTCAATGAGGGTATGCAGTGCTGTTTTTTCCTCGACAGTGAGTGCGTAACATGAAATATGAGGTATATTATAGTGTTTCAGCCACTTGATATCTTCTAATAAATCATTGTCACTTAAATGAGGAGTGCCATAGATTAAATCGGTGCTCATGTTTTCAAAACCAGCTGTTTTTGCATTACTGAGTGCTTCATGCGACTGTTCTACAGTATGTGCTCTATTCATCCATGCCAAGGAGTGTGGTTGAAAGCTTTGGATGCCGATACTCAAGCGATTGATTCCTAAGGCTTTCCATGCTTGTGCTTTTTCGAGACTGATATCATCTGGATTTGCCTCGATGGTAAATTCTAGGCCTGGTGCCAAATCAAAGTTTTGTTGAATATGCGCATAAATACTTGACAAGGTTTCGGTACTTAATAAAGACGGAGTTCCCCCTCCAAAATAAAGGGTTTCGATTGGCTCGCTTAAGTAGGTCTTCTGTAGGGTAATCTCCTTTATAATAGAAGTCTCAAACGCATCAATATATTTTGTTTGGGTTGAAAAATGAAAATTACAATAGTGACAAGCTTTTTTGCAAAATGGAATATGTATGTAAATGCCTGCCATAGTAAAGATTAAACAACAAAGCTAGTTATTAGTTACTAATTCTGCATCAGTATACTTATTTTTGCGCTAGATGTTATCAATTATAAAAAACGGATTAATAGCGATAGGGTGTCTGATGCTACTTAGTTCATTCAGTCAGAGAGATACTACCACTAAACAAATAGATAGTGCAACTGCCTGGATGGATAGTACTGCCAAGCAGGACACCTTAATGATACAGTACATTCCTGTGCTGCCAAAAACATTTCAAATTGCAGATGCGTGGTATATTCAATCGTTGCATACAAATAAACTAGATACTAATTTTGATATTTTAAAGGATTATAAAGTTTATTATAGTCAAAAGAAAAATGCGTTTAAATTATATTATAAATGTAATTTGGACAACCAGGAAAATCAAGTAATATTTAAAATTGAACAAAGGTTCTCTTTGCCTGACAAAGATTTTTTATTTTACTTAATCGTACTTTTGATTTTACTCTATGGATTTGTAAATAATCTTTATCCTCAATACTTTCCCAAATTATTTAGCCAGTTTAGTCAAAGTTCATTAAGGATGATGCAGAATAGGGAGCAGTTATTACAAAATAGTTTTGCTTCATTGATTATGAATATTTGCTTTATTTTAAGCTTTGCTCTATTGTCTACGTTGCTAATTTTTAACCGTCATTTATTGCCTATTTCTTTTTGGGAAGGATATGCGTATGTAAGCCTGTTTTTTACTTGTCTTTATTTAGGGAAATACATTTGTTTAGAGTTGGCAGGGTATATCTTCAATACTAGAGAATTGGTCAGTACCTATGTTTTTATTGTGTTTTTGATTAACAAGGTGCTAGGTATCTTATTATTGCCTTTTATACTATTATTGGCCTTTGCAAAGCCCCTCTTTCATAACGCTGCTATTGGCGGTGCTGCTGGCTTAACGGTCCTGTTAATTTTGTATCGATACCTGTTTTCCTTAACATCTGTTAGGAATAAATTACATATATCTTCCTTTCATTTTTTTCTATACCTTTGTGCTTTCGAAATATTGCCCCTGTTAATTTTGTATAAGTTTGTTGTACAATATTTTGGCGGAACTTATTAATGCAGAAAAGTGTAAAATGGCGAAAGAAATGAGTGTAGCAAAAAAGACAGTTGCCCCTAAGCCTATTAAAAAAATCCTTATTTCACAGGCTAAGCCGGAAAGTGAAAAGTCGCCCTATTTTGATATTGCAAGAAAGTACAACGTGGAATTACACTTTCATCCATTTATACATCTAGAAGCAATTGGTGCAAAGGATTTTAGAAAAGACAAAATAGATATTGCAGCCTATAGTGCAGTCATTTTTACAAGTAAAAATGCGATTGATCATTTTTTTAGAACCTGCGACGAATTAAAAGTAAGTATCAATCAGGATACGAAATATTTTTGTATTACAGAGTCTGTGGCATTGTACTTACAAAAGTTTATCATGTATCGTAAGCGCAAGGTGTTTTTTGGGGCGGACGGTAGTAATAAAAAACTATTTGATGTTTTAAATAAGCATAAAAGCAATGAACGTTTCTTATATGTTTGTAGTGAAAACCAACAGGATAATGAAATCGTAAATTGGTTAAAAGACCATGGATGTAATTTTGATTTAGGGTATATGTACCGTTCAGTAAGCAGTGATATAAAATCGGTATTAACCGAAAATAAGTTTGATGTTATTTGTTTGTTTACGCCCAGTGGACTGAAGAGTTTGTACGAGAACCAGCCTAGTTTTGTTCAAAATGGCACGTCCATTTGTGCATTTGGATCCAATACTTGCAAGGCGGTAGAAGATGCAGGGCTTGAATTACATATTAAAATTCCTAGTCCGCAAACACCGAGTATGATGGCCGGATTAGATCAATTACTTGCTATCCAAAGCAAAAAGAAATAAGTTAAATTGCATTCAAATGAATGCACACAAATTTACAAATGGCCTCATTAACGAGACCAGTCCTTATTTATTACAACATGCGCACAATCCAGTGAATTGGATGCCATGGTCCACGTCTATTTTTGAGAAAGCTCTAAGTGAGCAAAAGCCTATTTTATTAAGTATCGGCTATGCTGCCTGCCATTGGTGTCATGTGATGGAGAGAGAAAGTTTCGAATCTGAATCTGTCGCGGAATACATGAATGCCCATTTCATAAATGTAAAAGTAGATAGAGAGGAAAGGCCCGATGTGGATCACACCTATATGGATGCGCTTCAGGCAATGACTGGATCAGGTGGATGGCCTTTAAATATTTTTTTACTTCCTGATGGGAAACCATTTTATGGTGGCACTTATTTCCCTCCTAAAACATTACCACAAAGAGCTTCTTGGATGGATGTGTTAAAAGGGGTGGAGGAGGCCTTTAAAGGGAATAGAGAAAAATTGATTCAGCAAGGGGAGCAATTAACCAATCATTTAGTGCAATCCAATATTAATGCAGCTGCCACTTTACAAATAGATCCATCAACAATACCTTTGGCAACGAAAGAGGAAGTTGCCTTAATTGCACAAAGAATTTTACAACAAGCAGATATGGATTGGGGTGGTTTTGGTAAAGCACCTAAGTTCCCCCAAACTTTTTCAATACAGTTATTGCTGCGCAATCATCACTTAAATGGGGATGAACTTTCCCTAGCACAAGCACTTTTTTCATTGGACAAAATGATGCAAGGTGGAATCTATGATCATTTGGGAGGTGGTTTTTCGAGATACAGCACAGATGCCCAGTGGCAGGCACCACATTTTGAAAAAATGTTGTATGATAATGCCCTATTATTAACAGTTATTTCGGAAGCCTACCAGGTTACCAAAGCCGATAAATATAAGCACGTAATACAAGGCACAATTCAATTTTTAAATAAGGAGTTGTCTAATGAATCGGGTGCTTTTTATGCTGCATTGGACGCAGATAGTGAAGGGGTGGAAGGTAAATTTTATACTTGGGGATTTGACGAAATACAAGCATTGATTGATCCGAATACTTTTGAATCTTTTTGTAATTATTATCAAATTGTGCCCGAGGGAAATTGGGAACATACTAATATTTTATGGACGCAGCAGTCATTGGAGGCTGGTCAAACCGAAGCTTTTTTAGCTGCTCGAAAAATATTATTTGAAGCAAGATCAAAAAAAATACGTCCTGCATTAGACTACAAAGTGATTTTATCTTGGAATAATTTAATGATCATTGCATTGTGTAAATCCTTTGCAGCATTGGGTATGGAAGCTTATAGGCAACAAGCTATTGATACGATGCATTGGATAGAGTCTGAATTATTTAATGCCGAAGAAAATTATTTTTATCATACAAATACCAAAGGAGTAAAAAAATCTTTTGCCTTTTTAGAAGATTATGCAACCTTGATTCAGGCATATATTCAATTACAAGAAATTACAGGAGACGCTCAATATTTATTGAAGGCAAAAAAATGGACAGCATATGTGCAGGTTCATTTTGTGGATGACGAGCACACATTTTTTTATTACACCGCTGATTATCAAAAGGACGTAATTGTAAGAAAAAAAGAAAATTACGATGGGGCGCAACCAAGTGGAAATGCGATGATGTCAGCTGCCTTATTTTATTTAGGAACCGTCTTTGAGCAAGGGGATTGGATAGTGCAATCTGAACAAATGGTTCGCGCGATGAGAAAGTTATTGCTTCAATATCCCCTATCCTTTGGATACTGGGGGCAGGCCTTTTATACCCATGCTGTAGGAGGAATCGAATTGGTCGGAATTGGTCCTTCGGTTCAAAATAGCATCTATTCTATCGTTAATCTATTCATGCCTAATAGAATTATGCTTTTCCTACCAAAAACTTTAGCCTCAATTCCAATAACGAAGGGTAAGCAAGGTATTGATAATCAATACTTTGTATGCAAAAATCAACATTGTTCTACGCCCGCCTCTAATCTGTCCGATTTTTTAGCTTTATTCTAACAACTATTGTATTAATTTGCAAATCTTAAAAGGATATGAAAATCAAGGCTTTCGGGACCGAAGGAGTAGATTTTTATTGCATCCTCTTAAGTAACATAGAAACAAAAATCGACCTAATACATTCAAGCACTCGGTTTAAATAATGAATATGATTAAAAGTTTTAAAAATAAGCCATTGAAATTCCCATTAGCGGTCACCGCTTTATTGTTAAGCACTTTAGTGTTTTTTGCATTTGAGTCCAACAAAAAGGCGAAACCAAATAGGTTCAAGCAAGACCCTCAAACTGTGAACATTCCAGGGGGATCTTTTTACATGGGCGCAAGCGATGAGCAAATTGATATGGCGATGGTGAATCGTAAAAAGCTAGTTTCTGTGAACGGGTTCTGGATGGATAGGGCGGAGATCACCAATGAGCAGTATAGACGCTTTGTGAGATATGTAAGTGATTCTCTAAAATTTATGGCGATTTATGGCGGTGGAATTAATCAAACCGAAGACACTTTAAAAGTAGATTGGAATAAAGCATTAAAAATTAATCAGAATAGTAAAGCTGTTTTAGAAAAATTAAATGAATTGTTATTAAGTCCTGACAATCGGATTCAAGGAAGAATCGAAATTGATCCAACCAAATTAATTTATAGATATTCTTACGTGGATTTAAAGGCAGCAGCCAAAGCGTCAAAAGGGCTAGAGCAACCATTAAGCAATTTTTTGGTTACACAAACACAACCCGTATATCCTGACAGCTTGGTGTGGATGCGTGATTTCTCTTATTCTTACAACGAACCATTAACCCGTTTATATTTCTCTCATCCTTCGTATAATGAATATCCTGTAGTAGGGGTGACTTGGAAACAAGCCGTGGCTTTTTGTCATTGGAGAACCAATAATAGTGATTATTACAATGGTAAGCCAGGTAAGGCAGATCAAAAAATTGATGGCATTTATCGTTTACCAACCGAAGCGGAGTGGGAATATGCGGCAAGAGGTAATTCAAAAGTGAATGCGATGTTTCCTTGGGGATCTCCTTATACAAAAACAAAAGAAGGCCGCTTGTTAGCTAATTTCAAGCCAGGTCGTGGTGATTATTTTGGAGGGGATAGCAAGAACGATAATATCTACACCACTAAAATAAAAACGTTTAACGAAAATGGTTTTAAACTCTTTGATATGGCAGGGAACGTTGCAGAATGGACGAGTTCTGTTTATTACGAAGGAGGGTATAATTTTGTAGGGGACTTTAGCCCAGATGTACAATACAATGCAAAAGACGATGATCCAATTTTGATGAAACGTAAGGTAATCAGAGGGGGATCTTGGAAAGACATTGCATACAATTGTCAAGTAAGTACAAGAAACTACGAATACCAAGACACGGCTAAATCTTATATTGGATTTAGATGTGTGTTATCAATGGCACCAAGAACAACGTATTAATATTTATTCATTTTATTTTAATCTTTTAAATTTCCAAGATGGCAAATTCTATTTCTCCAAAAACCAATAAAATTGTAAACGTAGTTTTCTCATTGGGTGCTGCAGTTGTAATCATTGCAACGCTTGCAAAAATACTTCACCTTTCTTGGGCAGATTATGCGCTTATTGCTGGTTTCGTTACTGAAGCTGTGATCTTTGTAATTTATGCGTTTTTACCACCTCCTGAAACAACTGTAGGAGATGCTACACATGCGGGACCTACACATGGAGCAACTGGAGAAATCATTACCTATTTAGAAGCCGCAAAACTAGATGGTGCTGCTTTTGAAAAATTAAGTACAAGCTTCCAGCGCTTAAATGATACAGCAATGTATTTAGGCGATTTAGCGGACATGTCTAAAGCAAGTAAGGATTTTACACACAATACAGCTTCTGCTGCTGCTTCGTTGGGAACGATTAAGGACGTAGTGACAGGAGTGGCAACGAACTTAGGCAGTTTTTCAGTTGCTACTGAGGGAGTAAAGGATTTGAATGCACAATTTCAAACAATGAGTAAATCTTTGGAATCAATGAATCAATATTACAGTAAGTTGAATGAAGCTTCTGCTGCTATGTCTAGTTCTGCTGCTGATGCAGTGAGAGCAAAAGAGCAAATTGCTTTATTGGCTGACAACTTAACTCAATTAAACAAAGTGTATGGCAATATGATCACTGCTATGCAAGGTCGCTAATTCATTTTCATCCAATTATTAACTTATTAAAATCTAGTATACATGTCATTACCAGCAGAGCCGAGGCAGAAAATGGTCAACATCATGTACATCGTGTTGACAGCGCTTTTGGCATTAAATGTATCTAGCGAAATTTTGAACGCGTTTAAAACGATTGATCAAAGTTT
>CALPKD020000004.1 GCA_943324055.2 Chitinophaga pinensis | reverse complement strand
GGTGCTTTTTTCCATAAAGCAAAATCTACTTTATTTTTTTTCTCCTCTTGATTTTCTAACTCCCTTGTTGTATCTAATTGCTCCTCTAAATTTCGGCCACTCAATATTCCATAGGGCTGATTTTTTTTAGAGTAATCGTCATTGTATTTAACTACATCAAAATAAACCGAACCATTTGCTTCATACGCATAACCGTCTGCCATGATTTTTTTAATCATTTCAATTTGCTCTACAATGTGTCCGGTTGCGGTTGGTTCTATACTTGGTGGTAGATTATTAAACTGATCCATCGCCCAATGATATAACTGTGTATATTTTTGAACCAACTCCATGGGTTCTAACTTTTCTAAAACCGCTTTTGAGCTGATTTTATCTTCGGCCGCTTTACCTTCTTCCTCAAAATGGCCTGCATCCGTGATGTTACGGACATATCTTACTTTGTATCCCTTGTGTAATAAATAACGAAATACCACATCAAAGGTGATAAAAGGACGTGCGTGCCCCAAATGGCTTTCTCCACTTACAGTTGGTCCACAAACATACATGCCCACATAGGGTGCATTAATAGGTTCGAAAACTTCTTTTTGACGGGTAAGGGAGTTGTATATTTTGAGTGCCATAATGTAGCTTCAAAGATATTTTATTTTGCGCAAAAAACGGAGGCTTAATTCTTCTTCAAAAGCAAGTCTGCTAGGATCATGTGATGATCGCTTAGGTTTTCGTCTACCGATTCCCAACCTCTCAATTCCCAATCCGCATTCGCCAGGATATAATCAATTCGGAGCGTTGGCGATAAATCAGAAAAAGTAGCACCAATCCCAAAGCCCTTCGCCAAAAAAGCATCCTGCCAGTTGCCTTTGATTGTTTTATAGGTATAGGAACTAGGGACATCATTAAAATCACCTGTAATAATGGTCGGATAAGGACTCGCTGAAATATGTTGGCGTACCAATTGCGCCTGAACTGCTCGTTCTACAAACGCGTGTTTCATTTTTCTTATCACCGTCCACTTTGCCTTTACCTCAGACTTATTGGCTGGGGCCGTATTGTCAATCGCCTCAAAGTCGTCATGCTTTAACCTATAGGAGGCTAGATGCGTGGTATAAATCCGAATAGTATCATCCCCTTTTAAAATGGTTGCATAAATAAAACTCTCTTCGTTGGTATAAGCAATACGCTCGGCATGTAAAATCTTATACTTTGAATAAATAATACATCCTAAAAAATAATCGCTTTGGGGGCTATGATAATCCTTTGAAAAAAAAGAATACGGATAGTCCTTTACAAAATAACTTGCATGATTAGCGATATCATTGGGGAGCTCATTGGTATTGTATTCTTGCATACAAATGATATCAGGATTCCACTTGGTAATTGAATACGCCATATCCTGTGTACGCAATTTTAAATTCGCAGTGGGTGAAACGCCATTAAATCCTTTTACATTCCAGCTCACAATACGCAAAATGTTTTCTTTCTTTTTTTGTGTAAATGGGGTGCCTGGATGCCAAGCAGCTAATACCATTAAGGTTTGCCAACCCAACAACAAGCTAATCAATGAAAGTATGGATAGCAAAGGCTTTGCAATGAGCCAGAAAATTAAAAACAGTACTTGGCTCACTACTAAATAAGGGGTAATGATTCCAATAAAACCATTGATCCAAACAAAGGGTAATGGTGAAAAAAACAAGGGATATAAAAACAAAACGCACGCAAGTATATTAATAATAAGCAAAACTTTTTTGCCCCATATTCTTAAACGTGATTTTTTTGCCATTATGCTTTTGGTCTTAAACTGTTATTTAACAAATGTATAAGCTGATGCATCCACTTCCCTAAATCGACTCCTTTTTTTAACAACATCATATACCCTATTCCACTTGCACCTCCAACAAGCAGTGCCACATTTTGTTGCCAAGGTTGTTCGATTAAAGAAAGCCCTGTGAAAATAAGATAGAATCCGGTTAATGTCCAAATAGGTAACCCCTTTATTAAATTACCGAACAATTTAAAATTAGGAGACATCGTGGTCGCGGCAACTGCAAGCGCAATGACCCCTATGTGCGCGCCCAAGAATGGCGCTTCTGTACCAATACATAAGTATACCACCCCCGCTAGTAAGCCACTATAAAAGTAGATAGGGAACAAATGTTTATTGGCACCCATGTTTTGTAACACATTACAAAAAGCAGTAAGCCAGATCATATTGGTAAATAAAATCCAAAATCCTTCGTGCACCCAACTAAATGTAAGCAAGCTCCAAGGATGACTTGCAATTTTTTGGGGAATCAAGGTCATTATCTGAAATATTTCGGTTTGGTATTCAGCAATGCTAAAACCCTCTAAATAATAAACCACCCTAAGAAAGCCCAATAAAATTGCCACCATCACATTAATAGACACGAGTGCAATTAACGCGTTATTGTCTGCGCCAAGTAATGGCTTTTGGGTCCCTGAATTATTTTCCATTTTAAAATTTAATAGCAATGAGTCGGAACGTAAAATAACGTCGACTTAATAATCATGTCTTCTTGCTCCCTTCTTCCAAAAATAGACCAGCACAAATCCTACAATGGCTCCGCCTACATGTGCCCATCTTGCAACATCATCTCCCGCTGAATTTTTAAGCGCAAAAAATAACTCATAAGAAAAATATAAAATACCCAGCCACTTTGCCTTGATGGGAAAGAAAAAGTATATGTAGATATAGGTATTCGGAAATAAATATACAAAGGCAATTAGTATACCAAACACTGCACCACTTGCTCCAAGGGTTGCCGTGTTGATTGTTTTGCTATAATAACTTGTTACCAAATTCATTAACTCGCGGGATAAGCCAGGGGTGCCGAGCGTAACATTGTTGTCATTTAAAATAGTGCCAAGTGGTATATGATGTGCTCTTGTATACACAACTAGCGCATCGTTAAAAGCAGCACCATCAATTTTGCTTACACTTAGGAGTTGATTGTAATCATTCACTAATGGAATTAATTCGTAAGACAAAATCCCCAAGTGAAGGACCGCCGCACCCATGCCGCATATTGCATAAAATAATAAAAACCGCTTTGGACCCCAAACATTTTCTAATACTGATCCAAACATCCACAACGCCAGCATGTTTCCAAGTATATGTCCAAAGGACCCGTGCAAAAACATATGTGTGATTAATTGCCAAGGCTTAAATAAACTACTTTGCAATGCGTGTAATGCAAAATAATCTTCGAATGAGAAAAACCCCATTGGGCCAACCAATGTGTTTTGCGCCAAGAACACCAATCCGTTTATGATCAATAGGTTTTTTACAACCGTTGGTAGTACCTGAAAGCTAGTTGGCCTAAATTGTGTCATGGGAATTTTATTTTATCGTTGAAGTTCTTTTTAATTGAACTACGTTTTCAATATGTAAAGTATGCGGGAACATGTCAACCGGCTGTATCCTAGTCACGGTGTACTTTTCGGCTAACAAGGAAAGGTCCCTTGCCTGTGTGGCAGGATTACAACTTACATACACAATTGTTTCGGCCTCCATTGCCAATAATTTATGTACTAATTTTTCATGCATCCCAGCGCGTGGTGGATCTGTTATAATCACATCGGGCTTGCCATGTGTTTCAAAAAACAAATCATCACAAATATCAATAACATCCCCTGCAAAAAACGCAGTGTCTGTTAAATTATTCATACGTGCATTTTCCTTTGCGTCTTCGATTGCTTCAGCAACCATTTCAACTCCGATAATTTTTTTTGCGTCCTTGCTACAAAAAATGCCAATGCTTCCTGTACCACAATATAAATCGTACACCACTTCCTTACCCGTTAAAGCTGCAAACTCTCGGGTGACTTGATATAATTTTTCGGCCTGCTTAGAATTGGTTTGAAAGAACGATTTTGGACTTATTTTAAATGCAAAGTTTTCCAACATCTCTGTAATATAGCCATTGCCAAAAAATACCTGCGGTTCCAAATCCTGCATACTGTCATTGCGCTTGCCATTAATCGTATAAAGCAATGTCGTGATCTGTGGGAACTTTTCTAATAATAAATTTAATACTGCTTCTCTTTTTTCTCCTCCATCATATCCCAAAACTAAATTAACCATCCACTCTCCCTTAGTGGTATTGCGCACAAACATATTGCGCAACCAACCCTGATGTTGTTTAATATTATAAAATGGCATTTCGTTTTCGATTGCAAAATTGACAACCGTTTTACGAATTTCGTTGGTAGGTTCAGCTTGTAAATAACAAGTGTCAATTTCCACCACTTTTTCAAAAAAACCACGGGCATGAAAACCTCCCGCACCTGGAGTTTTTTTAGGCTCTTCCCCTGCTGCCTTCATTGCCTTAAACTGCTCAAAGGGGATAAATTTCTCAGTGGCAAAAGTATATTCTACCTTATTTCGATACCCTTGCGTATCTACGGCTCCAATAATAGGGGGGATAGGGGGCAATGCAATTTTTGCAATACGTGTTAGGTTATCTACCACCTGCTTGTGTTTGTAAATGAGTTGTTGGTCATAAGGCAACATTTGCCACTGACAACCACCACATACTCCAAAGTGACTACAAAAGGGCTTTACCCTTATTTCGGAATAGCTATGAAAATGCTTTACAAAGCCCTCGGCCCAGTCTGCCTTGTTTTTTTGCAGTTGCACGTCTACTACATCTCCCGGAACGGCTCCTTCAACAAACACGACTTTTCCGTCCACGCGCGCCAAGGATTTACCTTCGGCTGCATAATCTTCGATTAGGACTTTCTCTAAAATGGGGGCTGGCTTATTTTTTCTCACTGCAACAAAGGTACTAAGCCGCCATTATATTTAAAGTAAATCACCCCCATAAATTCACATGTGCGGTAAAGATTATATTTTTACAGGGTCTAAAGCACCTAAAAAAAATAATTCGAATGAAAAGTATCTTTTTGTCCCTTCTTTTAGCACCCTTAGTTTGTCTAGCTCAAACAAAAAAACCAACCGGAACAATCAACCAGGTGAATACAGGTCATGCAATTCAAATAACCCTAAAGCCCTATCAAAATACCAAAGTATATATTGGAAGCAATTATGGTAAAAGCAAGGTCATTGCCGATTCTTGTGTATTGAATGAAAAAAGTGAGGGCGTATTTATAGGCAAACAAAAGTTGACACCGGGTATCTACTTTATTGTGTCTCCTAAGTATGCTATTTTATTCGACTTTATTATAGACGACGCGCAGCATTTTAAAATTACTGCTGATACACTTGCATTGAATAATGTTGAAATTACCGGCTCCAAAGAAAACGAACTATTTAAGTCCTATTCAAAATCGATTAATGAATTAGGCACACAACTGAGCGGTATTGAGTTAAATTTTAAAAATGCAAAAAACACCATCGACTCTAATAGTTTTAAGGCAGCCTATATTCAAAAGGATAAAGAGATAAAAGATAAAAGAAAATCATTCATGGAATCCAATCCAAATTCTATGATGAGTTATTTATTAAATGTAATGCAAAGGCCAGAAGTACCAGAAGCGCCAATCGTCAATGGTAATAAGGATTCCCTATACCCTTTTTATTATGTTAAGAATCATTTTTGGGACAATGTGGTATTTAATGACAACCGATTAATTCGCACTCCTTTTTTTGAAGACAAGCTTGACGAGTATTTCAAGAACTATGTGTCTCGCGAACCCGATTCTATTATTGAGGAAGTACAGTATATGTTAACGGTTGCTAAAACTGGAAAGGAAATTTATCCATTCTTGCTATTCAAGTTTACCAATAAATATATTAGCCCCGAGTTTATGGGACAGGATAAGGTGTTCCTACACATTTATCAAAACTTTTTTGCTAAGGGGGATACTAGCTTATTAAACGAAGCGTCTAAAAAATCAATCAAGGAACGCGCTTATAGTATGATGGCCAACCAATTGGGCTTAGCTGCACCCCAACTGGTTTTGAACGACTTGCAAGAAAAAAAGATATCCCTTTATGATATCAAATCACCTTATACATTCATCGCTTTTTGGGATCCTACTTGTGGACATTGTAAAGTAGAAATCCCAAGGGTAGATTCTTTTTACAAAGCCGCGTGGAAGGATTTAAATGTTACCGTGCTTTCGGTGAATATTAATGCAAAAGAAATTCCAGCTTGGAAAACTTTTATCAAGGAACACCACCTAGACAATTGGAAACACGCCTATCAAACTGACGAAGATTTAAACAAGGAGATACAAGCTGGCAAACCAACCACCATTCATCAGTTATATGATGTATTTAAAACGCCTACTTTTTATTTACTTGACAGCAACAAAAAAATTATTGCTAAAAATTTAACGATCGAACAATTCAACGACTTTTTAATGACGACCAATAAAAAAGGGAGTAAATAATTACTCCCCTTATACTTGATTCGTTATGATTGATGCTAGGATATCGCCTCTACTACTTCCTTAATTACTTTAGGCTTTCCTAAAGTATAGTAGTGTAAAACCGGCACGCCAGCTGCTTTCAGCTCCTTGCTTTGTTGGATCAGCCAATCTCTACCTACTTGCTCGCTATCGGCATCTGTTTTACATTTGTTAATCGCATTAGACAAATCCGTAGGAATATCTACATGAAACATTCTTGGCAAAACAGTCAATTGTTTTTTATTAGTAAGTGGCTTTAGGCCTGGTATGATTGGAACATTGATTCCAATTGCACGACAAGCTTTTACGTACTCGAAATATTTGTTGTTGTCAAAAAACATTTGTGTCATTATATATGCAGCACCCGCATCCACCTTCTCTTTTGTTTTCAATAAATCGATTTCAAAATTTGGCGCTTCAAAATGTTTCTCAGGATAACCAGCAACGCCCATACAAAAATCGGTCTTGCCGCCGTTCAAAATATCTTTATCTAAATAAATCCCTCTGTTTAATTGTTCTATTTGTTGTAATAAATCAATTGCATATTTATTACCGCCTACTTCTGCTTCAAAACTTGATTCGTTTTTTGCAGCATCTCCGCGTAATACCAATGCATTATCAATTCCTAAAAATTGCAAGTCAATCAATGCATCTTCCGTTTCACGTTTTGTAAAACCTCCGCAGATAATATGTGGAACCGCATCAATATTGTAGTGATTCATGATGGCCGCACAAATACCCACCGTGCCTGGACGCTTGCGTACATCCACTTTCTCAAAAGTACCGTCCAGCTTTTTCTTGAACATCGTTTCACTTCGGTGATAGGTCACGTTAATCCATGAAGGCTTAAATTCCATCAAGGGATCCATATGCTCATAAAGAGAAGTGATGGTTTTGCCTTTTAATGGAGGCAAAACTTCAAAGGATATCAAAGTGTCTTTTGCTTGGGCTATATGGTCTGATATATGCATGTGTCGCGAATTGTTTTAAAACGATAGTTTGCAAAAATAGTTAATATTCGTTTCTCATGAGCCAAATCCTCCATTTCCCCTTATTTTTGTACAAATATTCATTGTGATACTTACTATACATACCGATAAACTAATCAAACAATACAAGGGCCGAAAGGTAGTAGACGAGGTGAGCCTTTCTGTGAAACAAGGAGAAATTGTAGGTTTATTAGGACCCAACGGCGCAGGTAAAACCACTACATTTTACATGGTAGTAGGATTGATTGCACCCGACGCCGGTCGTGTATTTTTAAATGAAGAAGACATCACCAAACTCCCAATGTACAAAAGGGCACAAATGGGACTAGGTTATTTACCACAGGAGGCTAGTGTTTTTAGAAAGCTGTCCGTAGCGGATAATATCATGGCCGTTTTGGAAATGACAAAACTTACAAAAGGCGAAAGAGATTATAAATTAGAGTCGCTTTTAGATGAATTTAATTTACACCAAGTGCGTAATAATAATGGAGATAGTTTGAGTGGTGGAGAACGCCGAAGAACCGAAATTGCGCGTGCATTGGCAGTAGATCCTAAATTTATTTTATTAGACGAACCCTTTGCTGGTGTGGATCCTATCGCAGTAGAAGATATTCAATCGGTAGTATCTAGATTAAAGTTAAAAGACATTGGTATTTTGATTACTGATCACAACGTGAACGAAACCCTTTCGATTTGCGACAGAGCCTACCTATTAATTGAAGGGAAAATATTCAAGCATGGCACCGCCGAAGAACTTGCCGAAGACGAACAAGTTCGACGCTTATACCTTGGTACCAATTTTGAATTGAAGCGTAAAGATTGGATTATTGAAATGGGACAGAAGGCCAAATTGTAAGAGGCAAATTAGCCACACTTAACACATTATTATTTATTGGTATTGCTTATCTTGTGGTGAAGCACATGAAGTTATTTAGCCCAGCCATATCAAGATTAGCACGCCTTCGTTATTGGCGTATTGAAAACTGGGTAAAAGAACCCATCAATGCGCAACGAGAGGTATTACAAGACCTTATTACCCATGGGCAATACACTCAGTTTGGAACCAAGTATGCTTTTTCAGAAATATTCAATATTCGAAAGTTTAAGGAGGTGGTTCCTATCCACGAATACGATGACCTTAAGCCGTATATCCAACAAATAATGGATGGGGGTGAGTCGGTTTTGTGGAATACCCCTGTGGAGTGGTTTGCCAAGAGTAGCGGTACCACAAGCGATAAGAGCAAATTCATCCCTATCACCAAGGAAAGTATCGAGGACAATCACTTTCAGGGCTCCAAGGATGTATTAACCATTTACTATAATGAATACCCCAATAGTGACTTATTAACCGGTAAGGGATTGGTTATTGGTGGCAGCCACCAAGTGCATCCGCTTAAGGACGATATTCAATTTGGGGACCTGAGTGCCGTTTTATTACAAAACTCCCCTATTTGGTCTAGCTTACTTCGGACTCCGGAATTATCCATTGCACTGATGGACCAATGGGAGGAAAAAATTGAAAGCCTTGCCCAAAGCACCATCAACGAATCAGTAAGCTCCATTGCGGGCGTCCCTACTTGGACCCTTATTTTATTAAAACGAATTTTAGAGATTACGGGCAAGCAAAACATCAAAGAAGTGTGGCCAGCATTTGAATTATATATTCATGGGGGTGTTTCTTTCACGCCTTACCGAGAGCAGTTTAAAAAAATAATTGGACCTGATTGTAAGTACTTAGAAATATATAATGCAAGCGAAGGGTTTTTTGCTGCACAAGATATAATAGAGGAAGAAGGCATGTTGTTATTTTTAGATCATGGGATTTTTTATGAGTTCATGCCTGTTGAAGAATATGGCAAACCGAATCCAAAAACAATTGGCTTAGATAAAGTAGTGTTGGGCAAAAATTATGCAATAGTGATCAGCACGAATGGTGGCTTATGGAGATACTTAGTGGGAGATACCGTTCAGTTTGTAAGCCTGTCTCCATTCAGAATAAAGGTAACTGGCAGGTTAAAACAATTCATTAACGCCTTTGGAGAGGAAGTAATTTCGGATAATTCGGATAAGGCTATAAGTGAATCCTGTAAAGCATTTGGCTTAACGATGAAAGAATATACCGCGGCCCCTATTTATATGTCCGATCACCAAAGTGGTGCACATGAGTGGTTGATTGAGTTTGAAGAAAATCCACAAAACATGGCCGAATTTACGGCCCACTTAGATCGTACTTTACAATCCTTAAATAGCGATTATGAAGCAAAGCGATTCAAAGATATTGCATTGGGAATGCCGCAGGTAACAGCAGTACAAACTGGTTGTTTTCATGAGTGGTTAAAACGTAAAGGAAAACTAGGGGGGCAACACAAAGTGCCTCGACTTTCCAACGAACGCATTTTTATAGAAGAAATAAAAATGGTGAATCAAGAATTACTTTAATAAAAATAAATGACAGAAATATTAGGGTGGGTGGCGACTGCGGTAGTGTTATTATCCTTTACGGTTCAGGATATGCGTAAATTACGATTTGTGAATTTGGTGGGCTGTTTATTGTGGATTGGCTACGGCTTTATTTTAATGAGCAAACCCATTATCTTTGTAAATATTAGTATTGCATTAATACATAGTTATTGGTTTATTAAAAATAGAAAATCATGAAATTATTAGAAGGCAAAGTAGCCATTGTAACTGGTGCAGCAAGAGGAATTGGTGCAGCCATTGCTTTAAAGCTAGCGGAGCATGGTGCACATATCGCTTTTACGTATGTTAGCGATGGCAGTGCCGAGAAAGCAGAAGCACTTGCAACCGAAATAAAACAATTGGGCGTGAATGCAAAGGCTTTCAAAACCAATGCGGCAGAATTTAGCGCTTGCGAGATCCTCGTAAATACAGTCATGGAAGAATTTGGCGCAGTTGATATTTGCGTGAACAACGCAGGTATTTCAAAGGATAACTTATTGTTGCGAATGACTCCCGAACAGTGGGATGTAGTGATGGATACCAACTTGAAAAGTGTTTTTAACATGACCAAGCAGGTGATTCGCCCAATGATGAAAGCGAAGAGCGGTACCATTATTAATATGAGTTCCATTATTGGTATTCGGGGTAATGCAGGACAAAGTAGCTATGCTGCAAGCAAGGCCGGCATCATCGGATTTACAAAATCCATTGCACTTGAATTAGGAAGTCGTAATATTAGATGTAACGCGATTGCACCCGGTTTTGTAGAAACAGACATGACACATTATTTAAATGAAGGAGAGGCTGGAAAAGGATTTTTAGAAAAAATTCCGTTGGGCCGTTTTGGTAAAGCAGAAGAAATCGCGAACACTACTTTGTTTTTAGCAAGTGATTTAAGTAGCTATATTACTGGTCAAGTAATCAGTGCTTGTGGTGGTTTGAATATTTAATAGTATCCCTTGTTCAAATAAAAAAAGGATCAAAGCCCATTTGCTTTGATCCTTTTTTATGAATGGGATTGAAATTAAATTCTTGTGTCTATTTCTGCTTTTAAATCTGCGTAAATACTTTCTACTGTTCCTTCTCCTTTGATGTGCACGACTTTATCAAACTGCTGATAATAGGTTGCAACAGCAGTTGTTTTATCATGGTATTCTTTAATTCTTGCGCGAATGATAGATTCGTTGATGTCGTCGCTTCGGCCCGACGTCGCACCTCTTCCTAATAATCTTTTTACCAATTCTTCCTCGCTCACCTCTAAAGCCAACACCACATTAATCTCGTTTGATTTTTGTTTTAATAATGCGTCTAGTGCAACACACTGTGCCGTTGTACGAGGGAAACCATCAAACAAAAAACCTTTTGCTTCCCGATGTGCATCCATAAAATTACCAACCATTCCAATAACTACTTCGTCCGGCACAAGTTGTCCCTGATCCATTAATTGCTTTGCTTGTAAACCTAATGTGGTTTGATTTGCAATTTCCGTTCGTAATAAATTACCTGTTGATAAATGTTGCAAACCGTAGTTCGCAATAATGTTTTCACTTTGAGTTCCCTTACCACTACCCGGAGGTCCAAACAAGATTAAATTAAACATAGATAATTATTGAGTCCAAAGATACTGAAGTAGCCTAAATTATTAGCGAAGAGCGTCGCAAAATACTGAACAAAAAAGCTGAATACTTGTTAGTATTTTTATGAAGTATATGAAACAGCCAATCTACCTGCTCTATTTACTAATGTTGATTAGTACTAGCGCCTGCGCGCAAGGGCCTCAAAAACCAAACACCAACTCACCAGTTATGCAAGACAAGAACAATCCACACTACAATTCAACCAATAAAGAGCCGCTTGTTTTACCAGACAGCGTTTGGAAACAAGTATTATCCCCCGAAGTATATCAAGTGGCTCGTCAAAAGGGAACCGAACGACCTTTTACCAGCCCGTTTGAAAACTCTAAGGAAGTAGGTACCTACCACTGCGTGGCTTGTGGAAACGCCTTGTTCCAAAGTAATGCCAAATTTGAAAGTGGATGTGGTTGGCCAAGCTTTTTTGAACCCATTACCAAAAGCGCACTTATTTATACCCCAGACAACACCCACGGAATGACCAGGACCGAAGTACAATGTGGTAAATGCAAGGCGCATTTAGGCCATGTATTTGAGGACGGCCCTCCTCCAACCGGTTTACGCTATTGTATTAATGGCGTCGTGCTAGCAATAGAAAAAAAGTAAACTAGGCAGTTTGTGCTTGTTGTTTATTTTTTTGGTAAAAATAATAGGTCGCATATAGGGTAATAAACACGCCTACAAAAGACAAGATTATTACGCTTTGAGAAAAGAACTTGGTCCACTGAATTTGTAGCGTCATGCCCTCTTTTACCAGCATTACGCTTACACTACCAACGTAGCCAATGGAATCCGCTACATAAATAAAAAATCCAACATTGCCCTTCATGGAAAAGGCGGCAATGAGTCGATCAAAAAAGATAGAATTAAACGGAATGTAAACAAGGTACAAACCTAATCCCACCCACATCATCCACCAAAAAGGATCCAACAGTTGATGCGTAAAATAATAGGTGGACACTCCGGCAATCACAAAGCCAATTAAAATAAAAGCGTGAGCAACCATAAGCGCCTTAAAGCTATTTTTAATTGCAACGACAGCTCCCATAATGACTAGTATTAAAATCGTAATGGGTGTTTCGGTTTGTGTAAAAATAGCAGGCTTGGAACCATAGCCCATTTCCTTCCACATGTCTGCCGAAAAATTATCTCTAATATCTCTAAAAATAGTGGCAAAAAGATAAATCACCACAAAGGCGATCACGCCTGGTAAATATTGTTTTATTATATTTTTTCGATCTGCTGCAGTCATAGGGATGCGCGTGGTACGCAGTTGCTCATCTTCGGCAGACGGCGGTGGCACTTGCTCTAATCCATATACACATATGATAAGTGGGAGTGCAAAAACAAGCCCTGTACAAAATGGTACCCAAAATTCAGTGATATGAAATTGAATCATCAACCAAGCACCCACCGACTTTACCCAACCTGCTGAAAATATAAAACTCACCGCCAATGCTGCGCCAATAAAATCAGTGCTTTTACGTCCTTCCACATAGGAAAAAACAACACCCCACAGCATCCCTAACGGGAAACCATTTAAAAAAAGAAATGCTACATTATAAGGTGCAGGGATAATTGCAAAAAACAACCAAGCCATCCAAGCGATGCCCGTTAATAAAAAAATAATTTTATACCTATTTACTTTTTTTAATCCGGAAATAAATTTGATGCCATAAAATTTAGCCATCAAGTATCCAAGCATTTGACTAATCACTAATGCCGTCTTATATGCAATAGGGCCAAAAGTAAGCCCATCAAAAGTACAGACTGTAAAAGATTTTCTAAAACCAAACACAAATACATAAGTTCCAAAGGAAACAAGTGCCGCATACAACGCAATAGATTTGTCTTTTGATAACCAACTCATTTTTTATTGTTTAAGTCAAATTTAGTGTTTTATACATGTATATTATTGACTAAATTTAGGCTTCATGAAACCAATTCGTATTTGCATTTCCCCATTAGACTGGGGCCTGGGTCACGCCACTCGGTGTATACCCATTATACAAGCTTTGCAGTCGCTTGGGCATACTATTTATATTGGTACGGAGCGGCATCATGAGGTAATTTTAAAGGCCGCTTTTCCCAACGCCACTTTTTTACATTTACGCGGCTACAGGGTGCACTACACAAAAAAGGGGAGCTTGTTTTTTTTAAACATTTTATTGCAGGGACCTAAAATTTTATACAGTGCCATTTACGAGTATTGGTGGTTAAAAAAGATGCAACGCGTCCATCATTTTGATTTAATTATTGCAGATAATCGCGTTGGTTTTTTTCATAAAAAAGTTGCGAGTGTTTTTATCACACATCAGTTGCGTTTAATAATGCCCTATCAATGGGCAACTTGGTTGTTTCAAAAAATGCAATACCTGTGGTTAAATAATTTTAACGCTTGTTGGGTGCCCGATATAGAAGGACCGGATAACCTATCAGGAACACTGGCTAATCCAAAACAAAAACCTAGCATACCCTTGTGGTATATGGGCTGCCTGTCAAGGTTATACACTAGTGTGGAAAAAACAAATGACTTTGACAACACAAATCCTATTTCCTTTTTAGGGATTGTATCTGGACCCGAACCACAACGCACACTATTAGAAAACATTTTATGGAAAGAGGGCAACCAAATAAATAAAAAATTTGTAGTAGTTGCCGGGCTTCCTCTGCATAAAAATTATCATAACGAATCTGCAAACGGCACTTTATACAATCACTTGAACGGACCCGCACTTGCACAACAAATTCAACGAGCCGAATATATTGTTTGCAGGGGTGGTTATACAAGCCTAATGGAACTGATTCCTTTTGGAAAAAAATTAATCTTTATACCTACACCCGGACAAACTGAACAGGAATACCTAGGTGCCCTTTGGCAAAAAAACAAGTGGGCACTGTGTTATAATCAAGCCAGTTTTGTTTTAGCAACGGCCATTAAGGAGGCAGAACAACTTGATTTTGTCGCCCCGCCTTTTAAACCACTTTCAACGGCGGCGCTCCATGTTGCCCTAAAGCAACTAAATTTGTAATATGGCTGTTCAACAAATTACGCTTGAGGATTTTATTACACTAGGTACTAACGTGATCATGGTGGACGTGCGTAGTCCTGGAGAATACGAACATGCGCATATTCCTTCTGCACATTCATTGCCATTATTCACCAACGAAGAACGCGCCATTGTTGGAACGTCTTACAAACAAAAAAGTAGAGAGGCTGCAATTAAAATTGCACTTCCTTTTTTTGGATATAAGCTAATGGACATGATCGAAAGTGTAGAAAAGTGGATTGCAATAGAAAAAAAAATCAATCCAGGAAACCAACCAACCGTGGTGGTACATTGCTGGAGAGGCGGTATGCGCAGCCAAGCTGTCGCATGGCTATTAGATTTGTACGGATTTAAAGTATTACAATTAATTGGTGGTTATAAAGCTTATCGAAACTGGGTATTGAGTCAATTTCAAAAAAATTATTCTTTAAAAATATTAGGCGGATTTACTGGTTCTGGTAAAACAGAAATCTTACATGAATTAATTAAAAGAGATTATC
>CALPKD020000003.1 GCA_943324055.2 Chitinophaga pinensis | reverse complement strand
GTTGGACATTAACTGCAGAAGGAACTTATACTAAACAAATCAATGCATCTGTTTTTCAAAACGTAGCATTGCCTTCAACTGGATTAGTTCAATTGAGTGATGGTCGTTACAGATTCCCAGCTTCAACTGCTTTCCCTGCTGTATTAAACAGTAGCAAAGTAATTGTGAATGCAGTAACTGCTCCTAATATTGCTGATGCGATTTATATGACTAACTCAAGTGCTGGTTATGCTTGGACTGGAACTTTACAAGTTCAAAAAATAACTAAAAACTTTATTGTTACAGCGGCTTACACAAGACAAGAAGCAAAAGATGCTGCTGTTAGTGGTTCTACTGCTAAAACAATGTGGGGTTCTAAAACAACATCTGCTAATCCAAACGATTTTGCAGTGGGTTATTCAAACAACTACATGCCGCACCGTATTATTGCGAGCTTAATATATAAGAAAGAATTTAGCAAGAATTTATTGACATCAATTGGTTTAGTGTACGAAGGTGCACCTAACTATGCTACTTCAATGGTAGTGAATGGTGACGTGAATGGAGATGGTATTTCATACAATGACTTAATGTTTGTACCTGCAAATGCTTCACAAATTGTATTTGCAAACCAAAGTTCATCTACTGTGAATGGTGTGACTTACACAGATACAAGATCTTCAGCTGAAATGTGGAATCAATTGAATACATTTATTCAAAACCATTCTTATTTGAAAAATATGCGTGGTCAGTTTGCTGAAAGAAACGGTTTTGTATTGCCTTGGACACATAAAGTGGACATGAACTTTACGCAAGACATTAAATTCATGACTGGTAAAACAAAGCACACATTACGTTTTACAGCTGATATTTATAACCTAACAAACTTGTTAAACAAAGATTGGGGTGTATTGTACAATCCAACAACATCAAATCCTTTAGGATATAAAGGATTAAGTACTGATGGAAAAACACCAATCTATTACTTTAACTACCAAGACATCACTAAAAAGATTCCTTATAGTTATGACCATACTCCTTCTTCTAGCATTGCCTCTCGTTGGCAGTTACAGATTGGAGTTAGATACTTGTTCAACTAGTATTAACTTGATGATATTAAAAAGTCCCGCCCCGAGAAATCGGAACGGGACTTTTTTTATGCGCGTATGTTTTTGAAAAGCAACTGCTGTTATTACTTACTGAGTTATAATCTAACTTACTTGATAAATTCATTGATAGTGGCAACCATTAAACGAGTGGCCTCCTCCATTGGAATATGTCCTACCTTATCATATATCTGAAGCGTGCTGCCTTTGATATCTTTTTGAAATAAATAGGCGTTGTCTACCGAAATTAATTGGTCCTGCGCTCCCCATAAAATAAGAGTAGGTGCGGTAATTGTTTTTATTGCTGCTGTGTTCTGTTGCAATGGATGTTGAAATAAAGACAGTGCCGCTTTTCTATTCCCCGCGCTCAATAATAAATCGTGATACCTATTAATAGTAGCCACTGTAACAAATCGCTTATCAAAAAAAACAGTTTCTAAACTTTTTTTAACCAAGGATTTTGGAGTAACAAACAAAAGCAAATTATTAATGACTGGCGTGCTTGCAATTTTAAAGCCTAGTGAACCCTTTTCGTTTTTGCGTGGATACCCACTAGCGTCCACTAAAATAAGCTTAGCTACTTTTTCGGGATGTGCGATGGTATAATTCCAAGCAATACCACCTCCTAATGAGTTGCCTGCAAGTATACAAGACTTAACTTGTAGCGTATTCAAAAAAGAGTCGAGGAAGGCAGAAAAATAAGCATAGGAATAGGTGTTGGCAGGACTTGGGCCTGTGAGTCCAAAGCCTGGCATATCCATTCTTATTATTCGCTTGCCAGGGATACTGGAGTTTAATTCACTAGCCAGACTATCCCAAGTATTTAAGGAAGACGAAGTGCCGTGTATTAACACCAAGGGAATGGAGTCGTTGATAGGGCCCTCGTCTCTATAGTGCACTTGCATGCCCATTAAAGGCATAAAGCGGGAGGCGCTAGTGCAGTATTTTTCCTTTAATTGTACAACGGGAATATCTCTTTGAGCGAATGCGGTAAATAGTATGATGGATAATACTAGGAGGCTAATAACGGAGTAGCCAAGAATGGTTGGAATCTTTTTCATAAAATAAATTATAAATAAATGTACTCATTAATTTATAATTTTCCCGTCCTCCATTTTGATAATCCGATGGGTTCTCTCGGCAAAACTAGGATCATGTGTCACAATAAGAAGTGTTTGATTATAATCTGCAGCGAGCTGACTAAAAATATCAAATACCATGTCGCTGTTTTTCTTATCTAAATTCCCTGTGGGTTCGTCCCCCATAATTATATGAGGATCATTGATGAGCGCACGTGCAATCGCAACTCTTTGTTTTTCTCCGCCCGAAACATGGTTTGCTTTTTTTAAAGCAAGGTGGCCAATGCCTAAAATGTTTAATTTTTCCATAGCTCTTTGTTCCACTTCGGCCTTGCTATATTTATTCAGCTTTAATCCTGGTAGCATTACGTTTTCTAAAACATTAAACTCATTCAATAAATAGTGAAATTGAAATACGAATCCAATTTTTTCATTTCTTATCTTAGCGAGTACTGATTCATTTGACTTGGGCATTAACTCCTGATCTATTAATAAGTCCCCTTCATAATCTGTATCCATTGTAGACAATACGTATAGTAGGGTTGATTTACCACAACCAGAACGGCCAGTTAAGGAAACAAACTCTCCCTTGTTTATTTTAAAATTAATATCCGACAAAACCTTTACTCGAACAGGATCGACAAAGTGTTTTGTAATATTTTTTGCTTCTAGTATTGTTTGACTCATCTTATTTTCCTCTTATAATTATTACAGGATCTATCTTGCTTGCTTTTCGGGCGGGAAACCATCCTGCTAAATAGGTCGTAACGAGTGAAAAAATAATACCAATCAAATAAAAATAAGGATTATGGTTAATTGGATAGGTTGTAATAGTTGGAAGGGATGCGGTATTAAATGGAATTTGATCAATGATCGAGGATAAAATAAAACCAACCAGCAGCCCAACTAAGCCTCCAACAATTCCGATGCTAAGTGCAATGTAAATAAAAATATTTTTTACATCCAGCCCAGAAAACCCTGTTGCTTTTAGTATTGCAATGGAATCCATCTTTTCAAATATCATCATGTTTAGGATATTGTAAATGCCGAAACCTGCCACTATGAGCAAGGTGATACCTACAGAATAGGAGATTAGCGTACGAATTGAACTTCCCGTTTCGAATTGAGAGTTTGCCGTTTGGATGTCCTCCGCATCTATTTGGTATTGTTTTGCATATTCCTTAGCTAGGGCAGGTGCCAACGCAATATCATTGAGCTTTACTTGAAGTTCAGTTAAATAGTCATTTGGCTGCGCTAACACCTTTTGAACTGTATTGATTGCCGCGTAGCTTTGCGTGTTGTCAAAGTCCTTTAAACCGGACTGAAAGATGCCCACCACCTTAAGCTGGAACCTTTCTCCCTTTGAGGTAGTTACTTGAACCATGTCGTCTAGGCCAACCAGGAGCTTTTCAGCTAGGCCCTTACCCATTATAATGCTATTACTCACCTTTACCAGATCCTGGGAGTTACCTGAAGTTACATATTCATTAAAATGAAACAAGTTACTTTCGGCTACCGGATCAATTCCATTCATTGCCCCCGTAATATCAATATCGCCATCATTAAAAAAAACGGGTGCAATTAATTTAGGAGCGAAGCCTAGCACTCGATTGTCTTTTTTTAGAGAATTCATAATGGCGCCACTATTATAAATCGCTTGTCTGTTGGAGCTAGACTTAATAGAGGTGATAAAATTATGTGCGTTTGCGAATTCAGGTTTTAATTTGATCGGTTGGTTTTGATTTGGCTTAATGTCATTATATAATTTGACATGGGGCGTTCTGTTTAAAATCAAACCATCTAATAGACCGTTGAGGCCGGACATAAAACTTAATAAAGTGATAAACATGGCAATACTAAATGAAACCCCAATGGCTGCAATCATTGTTTGTTTCCATCTGGCAAATAACAAAGCCTTTGCAATATCAATTAATATTTTTTTCCTCATTGTATAGGCTTAAAAAGCTTGTCTTTTTCCGTTAAACCTGAAATGATTTCAACCCTATCGTAATCCATCAAACCAGTGACTACTTTAATCTTTTTATGATTATCTAGTAACACAGAGTCCCCTGCTAATAAATAATTTCTGGGAATAGTTAAAGCCTTTTCCTTTACTTTTATTATAATATTTGCTTCAGCACTTAAGTTCGGGTATAAATTTTCAGGTGCTTTGGTAAAGGTAGCGTCCACTTTAAAGGACTTTGATTTTTCGTTCATCAATGGATAAACCTTATTCACAATGCCCTCAAAGGCTTGCCCCTTGTAGCTATCCATAGTTATCAGTAAAACTTGTCCGTTTTTTATTTTTGCAATATCATACTCGTCCACTTGTAATTCAATAATAAATCTTTTAGCATCTCCGATAATAGCAATCGCTGACTGCGTATTTGCCATCTCTCCTTTTTCCTTTAAAATACTATATATTTTTCCATTCAATTCACTTTTAATTATATAGTCATTCATATTCAAAGAGGAGATTGCTGCGGACTTTTGTGTTTGTTGTGTTTGAAATTTTAATTGCTTTTGTAAGTCGTTGTATTTTAATTTACTTGCATCATAAAAACTCAATGCAGTTTGATATACCAATTCCCTTTGGTCTAATTCATTCTTTGTTCCAATTTCTTGAGCCCACAGTTTTTTTTGTCTATCTAGTAATGACGCTTCGTTATTCAACTTTAACTTTGCCACTTCCATTTCAGTTTGTGCCTGCTGTAGCTTTTCCTTATTACTAACCATGGAGGAAAATTCCGCTAGTTGTTTTGCATTTTCATAACTAAGTGCTTGTGCTTCATTACTAAGCGTCATAATTACTTGTCCCTTGGAAACCAGATCCCCCTCCTTTACATACAATTCCTTTATTATTCCATTTACTTTAGAATATACCTGATATTGATCCTTGCTTTTTATTGTCCCCGAAGCATAAACAGAGTTGGTAATTTTTTCGAAAGTTGGTGAGATAAAGGTTGATTTTGTATTGCAGGAGTAGGTGCATGCAATCATTCCTATTATTATAAATATTGAATACTTCAATTTTTGGAGTTTATTGATTAAGTAAAGCTATTTATTTTAGTGCTCAATTTTTCCTATAACAGGATTTATTTTAAAAAGAGGGCGGCTATCTTTCTTGCTTCTATTGCAGGATCGTGTTCGTTTCGATTGGTCAGGATGACTACCATTAATTTTTGAGTTGGGAAAACCTGTATGCTATTTCTAAAACCAATGGAACTGCCATCATGAAAAGGATGGGTGTTATCATTGTATGTTTCAATATGCCAACCATATCCATAGTCGATCACTTTACCATTATCTAAAATGGTGCTACTCCATGCCCGATTTTGTATTGCAGGTGGAATTAATTTAAAATCCCATATAGCTTTTATCCATTTAGATAGGTCTTCCGTATTGGAGTAAATGCCTCCGTCCCCTAAAACCGCACTCGTTAAATTTTGATCTGTCTCCATCCAATTTCCATTTTCAAAACTATGCCCATAGGCTCTATTGGTCACAACTGATTTACCGGCTTCATAGGCAACCGTCGTTTTCATTCCGATTGGTTTGAAAATATTTTCTTTTAAAAAGGTTGCATAGTTTTGACCACTTACTTTTTCAATAATCAATGCTAGTATGGCATAGCCCGTATTGCTATACTTGTATTGTGTACCCGCAGGAAAGTATAATTTATTGGTTGTATACATTAACTGTAAGCAACTCGTGTCATGCAATTGTTGCGTTTGGCTTTTAGGCATCAGGTCCTCATAGTCCTGCAATCCCGAACTATGTGTTAATAGATGTTTAATTTTTATATCTTTTCCGTAGTTGGGAAAACTTGAAAAATATTTATTAAGTGGATCTTCTATCGATATTTTTTTTTGTTGCTGCAACAGTAATATTGCCATTGCAGTAAATTGCTTAGTGACGGAAGCCAATCTAAAATTGGTACTCGTGTTAATTAATTTTTGAGTACTTACAGCTTCAACGCCATAACCCTTTTTAAAAATAATTTTTTGATCTTGTAATACTAACACACTTGCCCCTGGCTTGTCTATTGTATTGTAGTTTGTCATAATCGCATCTATTTGCTTATTGTTGGTAAGCAATGCAGTTGATTTACAGGCGCTAAATGCAATGACTGTTATGAGCAAGAAAAAATATGTTTTCATAAAACGTTTTAACTAGTTTATGGAACCCTTAAATACTAATATTAAATGTAATGGTTTTTATTTATTGAATACCCCTAAATAAATAGCAAAATTGTAATATCTTTAAAACACGCTAAACAATAATTTACATGTCTTATAACAGAAGAAAATTTCTAGGGATTTCAGCCTTAACTGCAGGAGCGCTCGCTTTTAATAAATCTACTTTCGCTAAATCAAAAATGGATCCTATGTCTTCTCTTGCTTTTGCACAAACCGCAGTGCCCATTACGGTTGCAGAAAGGAAAGCACGTATAGCGAAAGCCCAAATGTTAATGGAGCAAGAAAAAATTGATGCCATATTTTTAGAAGGCACCACCTCTTGTTTTTATTTTACTGGAATGAAATGGGGACAGAGCGAAAGGACTTTTGGAGTGGTCATCCCAGCAAAGGGGCCATTGGCCTATGTTTGTCCGAAGTTTGAGGAAGATAGAGCACGAGAATTAATACAACCTGTTTATGGTGACGAAGTGCGTTGTTGGGAAGAGCACGAAAGCCCTTATGCATTGATTTTGAATATTGTAAAAGATAGAGGGGTACGATTTCATAAAATTGGGATGGAAGAAAGGGTTCGTTTTTTTATTGCGGACGGCGTAAAAAGGTTAGCCAAGGGTTTTGAAGTGGTAGATGCTACCCCAATTACCGCTGGTTGTAGAATGATAAAATCAAAGGCAGAAATCGCATTAATGCAAATTGCGAATGATGTAACTATTGAGGCTTATAAAATTGCATTTGCTAGCATCTATCCGGGTATGCCTCAAACGGAATTAAGCGCTAAAATAAGTGGTGCGTTTAGAAAACTAGGCTTTGGTGGCGGAGCGATGGTATTAGTAGGAAAGTATTCTGCAATGCCTCATGGTAGTATTACACCACAAACTATTAGGGAAGGGGATATTGTACTCGTTGACGGTGGCACTACTTGTGAGGGGTATGAATCTGATATCTCTAGAACCATTGTTGTAGGTAAGCCTACTCAACGCCAAGTGGATGTTTGGAATACAGAGAAACTAGCACAAGACGCTGCCTTTGCTGCTATTCAAATTGGGGCTTCTTGCGAGCAGGTAGATGCAGCTGCAAGGGCTGTAATTGCTAAGGCAGGATTTATGGCAAATTACAAATTACCAGGACTGCCTCATCGAACAGGCCATGGTATTGGCTTAGAAGGACACGAATGGACCAATTTTGTAAAAGGAAATAAAACACCCATACAAGTTGGAATGTGTTTTAGCAATGAACCTACTATTTCAATACCGGGTGAATTTGGGATTAGACTAGAAGATTGCCTCTATATCACCGAAGATGGACCCAAGTATTTTTCAAAACAAAGTGTCTCAATTGAGCAACCCTTTGGTTAGTGATCCATATAAATTTTATTATTGCCCTTCAGTTGCTGCGGGGCAATTTAATTTAAACAATGAATGGTGACTGCCGCTGCGGGGGTTGCCGGCCTAGAAGGTGTTGGAGAAGATTGCGCTAAGGTTCCCACCAAACAAGTGTTTATATTTTTAATACTAAAATATATTTCAACATAATCATTTTCGCCCAAGTCCACAAAGGAGGATCCTGTTAAGTTATTTTTTACACCTCCCCCTATAATGACATAGTTAGTTAATGTGTTTGCATAAGCCGATCCATTTCGTCTTATCCAAACACTCATCTCGTCATTTCCGGCATCTGATTTTATTATTTGTAAAGCATATTTAACATTGTAAGTGCCTGCATGCGTGACGGTAATTTTTGTAGGATTTGCATTAGTATTATTTACAATTCCAATATTATTTGAAAATTGTGTTATTGAAAATTTGACAGGAGTGGCGGTTGATATAGTTGTTTGTTGTTTTGCAGTATCGTAGAAGCTTCCGTATTCGCTTCGGGCTGGAGAATACCCAAGGCTACTAATGATATCTGCAAGAGAAAGCGCTCCAATTTCTATTTTTTTATTAATTCGATTGCTTAACCAAAGCGTATCCGCTTTATTCAATTTTTGATTAATTCTATTACTTAATGTAACAGTATCTGCTTTTTTTAATTTTTCGTTTAGGAGGAGTATTTCCGCACTCGTTATAGGTTTTATACTATCTGGCGTGTTATTTAGCTTATCGATATTCAAAAGTGTCAACAGCGCCTTTAAATTAGTAACGCCAGTGCCACCCTGTGTTATATTCAATGTTCCCGCTATATTTTTAGCATTTACATTGTCAGCGTAAAAGGAAAAAGGAACATAATTTAATTTATAGGTTCCGAGAGACTCAAATAATAAGGTGCCCTCTGGATCAATTTCAATTTGAATATATTTTTCGGAACTGGTCCATTGTATATTTTCAAAGGTACCGACAGAAATTATTTTATTAGATTCTGGAAGTCCTACAATAACCGTAAAAAGTCCTAACACATTAGTAGTAACTGATTTTATTTCTTGATACTCCACCGCACTTACACTTGAATCATTTTTGATACTCAACCTTATCGAAATACTTTTATTTGCAACAATTAATCCATTTGCCTTTCGAGCAATTGCTTGAAAATTGATGCCTTTATTGATTTGCGCATTTGCTTTTTGGGAAAGGCAGCTAAAAAGTAAAATACAGAGTATGCTATTTTTCAAATTTATATTTTTATAATTTTAACAAGTTTGAACCCGACCATCTTTTCAGCGATTGTATATTTTACAAGGACTAAATATATTCCATTGGGGAGTGAAGCAAATTGAATCTGTTTCTTGTAGTTTATACCCGCAGCTGGTTCGATGATGTCTTTTATTGTAATTCCAAACGCATCCATTATTTTAATCGTTTGAATGATTATCCCATCTTGATTACAACTTATTAAAATATGGCTGGTCGCAGGATTTGGACCAATCGTTATTTTTAAATTAAAACTGTCTAATTGCTTATAAGTGAGTTCCACCTCGTTCCTGTTTTGTAAAAAACCAGAGGAATAAATAGAACGTGCACCCAAGTTCATTGTTGCCAAGGATAAGGACTCTCCTATATTCCAATCGAAAGTCAAATCCTGATTAATGGCGGTCCCACTAGCGATATTTTCACAAAAAGGGTCAATCGATTGACTGTTGACCGGACTTGTCCAAATACAATACAGAATGAGCAGTTTTAAAATTTTTCCTGTTTCCCTTTTCATATTGGTGTCGTATTACGCCTTATTTAGCTGGATTGCTTAAATATAGAACGAATCAATATGAGTTTTTTGACGGGTTATACGTATCGAAAATCCCCTAATCCGGAATAATATATACCCTAAAAATTATATATTAAATATTTTTTGCTATCTTAGGCCTGTCGTAATGAATAGTCGATTTTATAGATTATTCATTGTTTACAATAAATAAAGAGCCATATGAAACAGTTTAAAATATTCCTTGTAATTGTCGTTTTAGCCTTTACTGCAGCATGTAGCAAAGGGGGCGATACGCCTACTCCAGTTCCGCCGGTAGTTCCTCCAGTAGTTACACCACCAGTTGCTGAACCAGATATTACATTTAATATTGAAATTGCCGGGATCGTAATTGATAATACTACCTATTTTGCAGCGCTCGGTGCTACGCAGGCCATTAATATAAATATAACGTCTCCCTTTCCTAAGAATGGCGTTACGATTCAGGTGATAGTGAATAATGAAACAACTGGTACAGAACTATATAATAAAACAAACGCAGGCATAGCGGCTGCTACCAATCCGTTTACGATCGACAATTTATTAGGTGGCGTTCCTTGTTCAGGTAAAGTGATAGTTACTTCTAAAACAGAAGATCCTGTTAGTAAAACATTTAAGTCACTTCAAAAGACTTTTAAAATTTCTCGTAAATAAATAAAGTGGCTGATTTTTAAAATTATCCTCGATGTTTTTTTAGGCTTTTTTAGCAATCGCTTCTATAGCATATACTAATTTATCCAAGTCTTGTAATCTTGTATACACGTGTGGTGTAACTCTAACACAACTTACGTTTTCCCAAATAATACCTACAGTGTGTATTTTATAGTTTGTAAATAACGCAACGTCCAATTGACTAGGGGTCATGCCGTCAATACTTACGCCCCCTATTGCACAAGAGTATTCGTCTTTCAACGAAGTATGAATTTTTACTTTTGGTATATTTAGTACGCGTGTAGCCCAATAGTTTTTTAAATAACGAATTCTTTCTTCTTTCCTTTTATTTCCAATAGCGGTTTGAAAATTAATAGCTTCACCAATACCTTGTTCTATTGGAAAGCTTCTAGTACCAAGGGTTTCAAACTTTCTAATATCAGTTCCATTGGGTTTATCATTACAAACTAGTGGCCAAATTTTTTCAATATTTTCTTTTTTAATCCAAAGCATACCACTTCCAATTGGCGCGGATAAAAACTTGTGTAAGGAAGTCCCAAAATAATCACAACCTAATTCACTTACTTTAAAATCTAATAATCCAAAACTATGCGCGCCATCTACAATGGTTTCAATCCCATGTTTTTTGGCCATAGCACATATTTTTTTAACGGGTAAAATTTGTCCTACCCAGTTAATCACATGTGTAATATGTATAATTTTTGTTCTAGGAGTAATTGCATTTTCAAACATACTTACAATAGTCGCATCGTCTTCGATAGGAAATTGAAAGCTAATTTGATTGTATACGATGCCTTCTCTCTGCGCTCTTTGTTTCCAAGCATTCATCATATTAGGGTAATCCTGTTTGGTTCCAATTACCTCATCTCCAGCTTTTAGGTTCAGGCCAAAAATAACTGTATTTAATGCCTCGGTTGCATTACGGTTAATGGCGATTTCCTCAGGATCCGCTCCTGCTAGTGCGGCAAGCTTATAACGTAAAGGTTCTCTCCCTTGATCCAATATGCGCCACATAAAGTAGGAGGGCCCTTCATTACTCAGCTTGTTATAGCGTTCGACTGCTTCTTGTACTATCCTTGGACTTGGACTGACTCCGCCATTGTTTAAATTAATAATGGATGGACTCGCTGTGTAGCCTTGTTGTATAACACTCCAGTAGTCCTCGTCGCTTGCTATTTCCTTTGCGCTTAAGTGTTGCTTAGAGGTATTTAGGTGTTGAAATTCCGCTGCGTGGACTTGGTTAAATAAACTAGTTGCCGAAAAAGCACTGGTCATTAACCCTACTTGTTGAATAAAATTTCTGCGATTGGCCATACTGTGGTGATTGGATTAGTAAGATAATAAAATTTCCAATAGTATGCTTATTCAACTCAAGCAAAAAGTGCCCGATCTATTATTAATTACTGCACTCTTTGGTGGGTGTAAGGTTGGCGAGTTCCGATTCTGTAAATAAACGAGAATGAACCATAAACCGAAGGCCTAATGGAATTTCTAAAGAAAAGCTAGATCCTCTTCCTGGAGTAATGTCAATAAGTAATTGCGTGTGTTTCCAATATTCAAATTGGTCCTTGCTCATAAAAAAATCACAACCTGCAATGGTGCCAATTTGCACATCACTACCCCCTAACTTAAATTCTCCTTTTTCAAAACACATGGGCTGAGATCCATCGCAACAACCGCCACTCTGGTGGAACATCAGTTCGCCATGGGTTGCTTTTAATTCGGCAATTACTTTTTCTGCTGCTGGACTTACTAAAACTCGTTCTGTCATGATCCACAAATTTATGTAAAAAAAAGAACCCTCAATTGTACTTGAAGGTTCTTTTAAATTTAGTTACTACTAAAAGAATCCTAATTTATTCTTGTCATAAGACACTAACATGTTTTTTGTTTGTCTATAATAACTCAACATCATTTTATGGTTCTCTCTACCAAAGCCTGATTTTTTATATCCGCCAAATGGCGCATGCGCAGGGTAAGCATGATAGCAGTTTACCCATACACGACCTGCCTGAATAGCTCTTGGCACTTGATATAACTCATGTGCATCTCTTGTCCAAACACCCGCACCCAAGCCATACAATGTGTCATTTGCAATTGCCAATGCCTCTTCGGTTGTTTTAAATGTGGTAACACTTACTACTGGTCCAAAAATCTCTTCTTGGAAAATTCTCATTTTATTGTGCCCCTTAAAAATAGTAGGTTGAATATAATACCCTGTTCCTAGTTCACCTTCTAATTTATTTGCTTCTCCACCACACAATACTTCTGCGCCCTCTTCTTTACCAATTTTTAAATAAGATAATATTTTTTCATATTGATCATTAGAAGCTTGTGCCCCCATCATTACAGTTCCGTCTAATGGATGTCCCACTTTAATTGCTTTTGTTCTTTCTACTACACGTTTCATGAATTTTTCATAAATGCTTTCGTGTACTAAAATACGGGAAGGGCAAGTACAAACCTCCCCTTGGTTTAATGCAAACATAACAGCACCCTCAATGGCTTTGTCAAAAAAAGCATCATCATGATCTGCTACCGAAGGAAAAAATATATTTGGCGACTTTCCTCCCAATTCCATGGTCACGGGAATTAAGTTTTCAGAAGCATATTGCATGATCAATCTACCGGTCGTGGTTTCTCCTGTAAACGAAACTTTTGAAATACGAGGTGAAGAAGCCAATGGCTTTCCCGCTTCAACTCCAAATCCTGTTACAATATTTAAAACACCTGCTGGTAAAATGTCTGCAATGAGCTCCATCAAGCACATAATGGAAGTAGGTGTTTGCTCGGCAGGCTTTACTACCACTGTACAGCCCGCAGCCAATGCTGGCGCTATTTTCCAGGTTGCCATCAACAATGGAAAGTTCCATGGAATGATTTGTCCAACCACGCCAATTGGCTCATGAAGGATGATACTTACTGTTGTTTCGTCATGTTCTGATATGGCTCCTTCTTCGCCTCTGATTACACCTGCGAAGTACCTGAAATGGTCCACACACAAAGGCAAATCAGCTGCTCTGGTTTCTCTTATGGCTTTGCCATTATCAATAGTTTCAACCGTTGCCAAATATTCAAGGTTGTCCTCAATTACTTGTGCAATTTTCAAAAGCAGGTTACTTCTGTTAGTAGGGGATGTTTTACTCCAAGTTTTAAATGCTTTTTCTGCTGCATCTAAAGCCAGATCGACATCTTCCTTGTACGAACGTGCGGCTTGCGTAAAAACTTTTCCGTCGATTGGGGATACGTTGTCGAAGTACTCTCCTTTGATAGGCGCTACAAATTTTCCTCCGATAAAGTTGTCATACTTTGCTTTGAAAGTAGGACGGGTTACAATGGTTGACATAGCTAATCGTTTATTTAGACTGTAATGCTACTTTGAATTATTCAAGTTTAATAGTATATTTAGTTCAGGTTGTAGCACAAATTTGTCAATCTGATCATAAATTACAGATCCCTTGTCAGCTTATCAATAAAAGTCAACGATTACTTTTATGCATAAAACTAGATCTCTTTCACCGGTGAATCTTACTCACGAAAAGTCGTTAAAGACTTTGGTGGAGAATAGGACTGCCTATACTTTAGAAAAGTGCGAATTAAATGTATTTGAAACGCATCAGGTATCTGCACTGGTTCCATTGACTTTTAATGATTTTGTTGTTACGAGTATGCTTCGAGGGAAAAAGGTTATGCACTTATATGGAGCTGCCGGATTTGACTATTTACCCGGCGAGACGGTGTTAGTGCCTGCAGGTGTTCCGATGAATATTGATTTTCCCGAAGCCAGTAGAGAAAATCCTACACAATGTATTGCGCTTGCAATTGATCATCAAAAAATCGAAACCACGCTTGGATTTTTGAATGAGCGTTATCCACGTATGGGTGCCGATTATTGGAGCTTTAATAAAAATAATTATCATTTTCAAAATAGCTTAGAAGTGGCTTCGCTATTAAATAAAATCATTTCGGTTTGTGCAAGTAACATGCCATTGAAAGATATATTAGCCGACTTGACTTTACAAGAATTGATCGTTAATATTGTACAGCTACAAAATAGAGCCACATTAGCACATAGCGATGAGTCACAATCTAATAGCCATCCGCTTTCGTATATTACTGGATTTATTCAATCCCATATAACAGAAGATATTAAATTACAAGTACTAAGCGAAAAAGCTTGTATGAGTAAGTCAACTTTTTATAGGTCCTTTAAAAGAGAATACGGTATTAGTCCACTTGAATATATTTTATCCGAAAAAATTAAAAGAGCAAAATTACTTTTAGCAGATCCGAAAAATTCAATCAAGTCCGTTTCATTTGACTGCGGATTCAACGATGTTAATTATTTTATTCGTTTGTTTAAAAAAATGGAAGATATCACGCCAAGGCAATACCAATTGATTGTAAACCCGCACTGTATAATCCATTAATTCAGTATGAATAACCCCCATAGACCAAGTAAATAAACGATCACTACAATTAAGGAGTCAATGCCCATTCTAAAAATTTGTCGATTAGAATGTATCAGCATCCCAATCATATAAATGCCAGTTAATATAATACCAAGCACAGTTAAATAAATGTCTGAAGGTTTTAGACCAGGTAAAATGGCTTCTCCGCTTATAAAGGAAGCCATTAAAAATAAAACAGGTAAAAAGGCATTGCCACCAAAAATGTCACTCACCGCCATATTGTAATCTCTAATTTTAGCGGATGCAATACCTGTAGATATTTCGGGTAAAGCCGTACAAAGTGCTAGTATTGTTGCACCAAATAAAATTCCACTCATTCCCCATCTACTTGCAAGTTGTTCTCCGGTAATAGTCAATGCCCATCCGGCTGTTAGCGTTATGATGGCACCTACAACTAATACTATAATTGCTGCACGAATAGAACCCTTGAATTTATTTTTTGGGAGTCGAAGTTGTGATTCTTCTTCGGTCAATTTATTATTTTTTCTTTTTTTTGCTAAATTAGAATTCAATAAAATAGTGCCCAACCAAATAAATACAATAATCCATTCAAAAGGAGTACTTCTAACATATAAAATATTTGCAGAAAATTGATTTGCTATAAT
>CALPKD020000002.1 GCA_943324055.2 Chitinophaga pinensis | reverse complement strand
TATAAATGCTCCACTCCAACTTGTCCTATGCGACCTTCAAATTTGTATTTAAATACTTCGCCGCCGCCATATTGTTGGTCGATGGCTTGAACAATAGGGTTGTCAATATAAATGGTATTCCCTTCAATGTTTGTGATGGTGCGCTCAAATTCAAAATTGTATTCATTTGGCTGCCACTGTTTTGTACCGTCTCGTTCTTCAATTTGATCCATTTTTAAATCTTCAATCCATTGTTTTGTGCCGGGACGATAAATAATAATAGCATCTCCAATTTTTAATCCCGTAGCAGAGGAAACTGAAAATGATTTAGCTCCAACGGGCACGTAGTTGTTTGTTATTTTTTTACGTGTACCATTTGTTTCTTTTATGTTTCCAGTGCCTGAAATAGCTATCAGTGTTCTTTGAATGGTGCCTGTTGCAATTAGTTTTGTTTCATCACCTTCCCCTCTAATCACAATCCCACTAGCATTGATATTAATGGTACCTGGGATTTTATAAACCCCTTTTGTTAAAAGGATGGTACCTCTGAAACCATCGGCATCAGGAGGCATCTTAGCTACTAAGTCAATTGCGGATTGAATTGATTGTTGAGCGTTTTCTGAGGGGGTAATAGTTATTTTTACCTGAACGCTTGGGATCTTTTTGTTGCCATGAAAATAGCCTACTTGACTAAAGTCGGGGATGGTGTTTCCTTTTTCATCTGCTGTATATGTTATTTCCCCCTTTGCATTTATCTTCACAAATTTTGATTGCCAATTTTGTGCAGTTGTGGGTAACGTAAGTGCTACTGAAATTAGGGCTATAAGGAATGGCTTAATTTTGGGGTTCATTTTGTTTTTATTAGCGTTTGCTTATTTTATTCATCGAGATGGATTTTTGCCTGCTGCATTTAAACCGAGTAATTTCTGCACTTGGTTTAATTAAGTGTTTTTGGCTTACCCCGCTATTCACTCGTTTTCGCCAACGGTTAAAGCTATTACGTTTTAGTTGAGCACGCATCAATTTTATTACTTCAGCCTCGGCTAAACCAAACTGGAATTGAATGGCTTCAAATGGTGTCCTGTCCTCCCAGGCCATTTCTATAATACGATCATTGTCTATAATTTTTGTTAGTTATGATCTTAAGTTAATAGGCTTTTAAGGTATTTATTGTTATTTGGCATGTCTCGAAATATGTATATAATTTAATTATTATATAATTTATTATGATTGCCAGCTACTTATTATAAACTTTTCAGTCATTTTACCTTTCTAAATAAGCTTCTAGACAGCTGTAAAAATGAATATATCCTATTTAAATTATATAGATATTTATGTATATTCGTTTTAATTGACTTATCATAAGGACCGGTGTTTAAAAACCTCTTGTTGAGCGATTGTATTAAATAAATTTAACAGCATATAATGAAAAAATTGTTTTCGATAATTTTCTATTTATTTTTTAGTGTCCTGTTTTTTGTGAACCAATCCACTGCACAAAATGTATCTAAAATTTCAATAGCTAATGGAAAATCATTCATAATTAAACCTAATAAAACATTATGGTTTTCTGGGATAGATATTGGATTAGATACGATAAGCAATAAATTGTCATTTGCTCAAATTGACAATAATGCATACAATGGAATTGCTTCAAATGGGTCTACCAGTTTTGTGCTTAGAAATGATAGTACTATTTGGGGTTGGGGTAACAATTGGAATGGTCAGCTTGGGGATAGTACTACCATAAATAGAAATGTTTTAACACAAATTACAAAATCACAATTTTTATCTGTTCAAAAAAGCCGCAGTGGGGTAACTATGGCAATTAAAAGTGATAGTTCCGTATGGGCTTGGGGGACAGAATATCAAGGACAATTTGCTGACAATAAAACCAATCGATTTGGCAATGACACTTCTATTAGCTATAAATACCCAGTACAAATATTAACCGATAAATATTTAAAAATTTCGAGCAACAATCATATACTTGCAATTAAGACAGATAGTACATTATGGGCATGGGGGTATAATGGTAATGGTCAAGTTGGAGATGGGACAAAAACAGTAAAAAGGGCTCCAGTAAAAATATCTAATTATAAATTCATAAGTATTTTTGCAGGGGATGCTTCTAGTTTTGCAATAAAAAGTGATAGTACTCTTTGGGGATGGGGATATAATGGATCAGGACAACTTGGGGTGGGGGATTTAAATGAGCGTTTAATACCTACTCAAATTGGCACAAGAAAATATAAATATGTAACGGCAGGTGGTGGAACAGTTTTAGCAATTGACGTAAACGATGAATTATATATTTGGGGGAATAGCTATACTGGATTATATAAAACCGTTGGGAACATAACAAACAATACCCCTACAGTATTAGATAGTGAAAAGTACAAAACAGTAGTAACTGATGGGATGACTATTATTGCTGAAAAATTAGATGGTAGTTTTATTGGTTGGGGAGATAATTATAATGGTCAATTAGGGTTGAATAAAAATTATACTTACAACGATTTACAAGTTGTAAAAAATAGTAGTGATAATAATAGGTTTAGTTTTATAAATCAGAATGGATATGGAGGGTCGCATTTGGCACAAAAAACCGATGGATCTTTATGGGTTTGGGGAAGCAACGCAGATGGTTTCTTAGGAGTAAACGATAGAATTGATAGAACCTTACTAACTAACATCCCATTAAGTTACCCTTTGACAAGAATTAGTAAAGGGGTTAGCCATACACTCGCTTTAGGAGCGGATAATAAATTATGGGCTTGGGGAGAGAACAACGGAAACTTTGGAGATAACTCATATCCAAACTCATTTATCCCAGTGCAGATTGGCACAGATACTTACAAATACGTTGGTGCAGATATCGATTATTCCGTTTTTATAAAACAAGATGGCAGTTTATGGTCCTCTGGTACTACCACTTGGGGTAGTCAATTAGGCACGGGATTAAATCAAAATCCAGTTTATAACAAAGTAAAAATAGATAATACACATACTTATTTAACTGCATTTCCTGGAATATTAGCAGTATTTGCAATCCAATCCGATAGTAGTTTATGGGGATGGGGGTCAAATTGGAATGGGTGGCTTGGTGATGGGACAACAGTTGACAAATATGTACCAACTAGAATTTCAAGCACTAAATTTAAAAAAATTGTAAGCTATTCTCAAGTGTTAGCTATTGAAAATAATGGTAATCTCTGGGCCTGGGGGGAGAATTTTGTTGGACAAGTTGGAATCGGATTTACAGGTCAAAATGTACTAAGTCCGATAAAAATAAGTACTGATATTTGGATGGATGTTGCTGCTGCTTCTGAAATGAGTTATGGCATTAAAAGTGATAGTTCGCTTTGGGCATGGGGTAATAGATCTGGTGGTTTATTTGGGACAGGTACTGTTGTTAACTCAAATGTGCCTGTAAAAGTTAGTACTTTAAAATTCAAATCTATCTCGGCCTCTCAAAACGAAATCATAGCCATCAAATCAGACGGGACCTTAATTAGTTTTGGAGTTAACCTCAGAGGTTCATTAGGGATAGGGGAGTTGGATTATTATACTACTGCGCAAACTATTTTTTCAGTACCACCACCAAGTTTAAATTACACTTCAAATAAAATAGTTTCTAGTGGGTCACAAATTATAATTAGAGGAGAAAATCTTTTGCCAACTTACTCAATTACATACAATGGGATCAATTGTACTTATTTAATTGTATCTGATAATCTAGTCAAAGTTAATATACCAACCGCTTCAGGTTCAGGGAACTTGGTTTTTAAAGCTCCTCAGGGAGATGCCACTTTAACTGGCATAATATATGTTTCACCTCAGTCAAATTCTGCACCCGTTGATATTGTTTTAACCAACAGCATAGTAGAAGAAAATAATTCTCTTAATAGATCAATTGGACATTTTATTGCAGACGATGCCGAAAGTGATGTGACTAAATTTGAATTAGTTACAGGATCAGGTTCAGACGACAACGCTAGTTTTTATATTGACAGTAATAGGCTTGTAGCCAAAACAAGTTTTGATTATGAAGTTAAATCTATTTGTACAATTAGAGTAAAAGCGACAGATGCAGCTGGGTTGTCGTTCGAAAAAGCATTTAAAATCAACATCATTGATGTTCCTGAAAGTATATTGATTAATACCAATGTAAAAATATCTGCATTTAATACCTCTTCTGGATTTGTGTTGAAAAATGATAGTTCATTGTGGGGTTGGTCAACCAATTCTTATGGTCAATTAGGAGATAGCACCAATGTGCCAAAATACGGTTTAGTGCAAATTACCCGAGATAAATATATTGACTTTTCCACCGACGGGTATACTGTCTTAGCCATAAAATCGGATAGTACCCTTTGGGCGTGGGGATATAATAACACATATAGTGTATATGGGGATGGTTCAGTTAATACGGTTTACTACCCTGTCAAAGTGAGTACTGATAAATTTATTAGTGTTTCTATTTCAAATAATTACAATGGACTCGCTATTAGATCAGATGGTACGTTATGGACCTGGGGAAATAACAACTATGGCCAGTTAGGGGATGGCACCCTTGTAGCAAAAACAACTAGAGTAAAAATAACCAATGATAAATTTATAGCGGCAAAGGGATCAGGGCCAAGCTCATTCGCTATTAAAGCAGATGGTACTTTATGGGCTTGGGGAGATAATTATAATGGTCAATTAGGGGATGGAACAAAAATAAATAAAACCAGTCCTGCTATCATTTCAAATGACAAATTTAAATCCCTAGGCATTAATAACCATAGCAGTTATATTACAAATTATGCAATGGGAGCCGATAGTACTTTGTGGTCATGGGGGGCCAACTACTTTGGTGAACTTGGTTTGGGTTTAGCAGATACGGAATCGGTATTCAGCCCGAGAAAAATAAGTAATGAAAGATTTATTGATTTTTCGGTGGGCAGCTATTATGCAATGGCAATTAAGTCAGATAGTACTTTATGGGGAGTAGGGGATAATGGGGCAAATAGAATGGGGGATACGGTTACGACATATACCAATACTTTTAGAAAATTGTCAAACTCTAAATTTGCCAGAATATTTGCTACCAATTCATACTTTAGTATAGTAGTGCCTTCAAATGGAATTGCATTTTGGTATGGCAGTGGGAATTTGAATAATATTTTTAAATATAGACCTACTTATCTAAACGATTTCACTAAAATTAGTAATGCTAAAAATTTAATTGCAGAAAATAACAAAAATGTTCAAAAAACGGATCTTAGTTGGTGGTCGTCTAATAATAGTTATAATGGTACTTCGGCAGAATCAATTCTGACGGATAAGGTTAAATTGAAAAATTATAATTTTATAAAATTAGAAGGGACGTCGAGCTATATAGCATTAAATAAAAGTGGAGAACTTTACACTTGGGGGTATAATAAATCTGGACAATTAGGAAATGGAACTAGTGTAGATAATAATACACCAACTAGGCTTGGTAATGACTACTATATCGATTTTTCGTCAAGTGGAAATTCTGTACTAGCTATAAAAACGGATGGTAGTTTGTGGGCATGGGGATATAATGGAACTGGACAGCTAGGCGATAGCACCAGCACTACCAGAATTCTTCCTGTTAAAATTGATGCAGGCCCTTTCGTTTCTATTTATATTAATAATAATAGTAGTTATGCCATTAAGTCGGATGGAACTTTATATGCTTGGGGATATAATGGAACTGGGCAATTAGGAAACGGTAGTTATACTGCGACTAAGTTTCCAAATAAAATTGGGAGTAATAAATATCTTAAAATAGTGACTGGAAGTAATCATGTGGTTGCTTTAGCAAGAGACAGTACTGTTTGGACATGGGGCTATAATTATTATGGTCAAGTGGGGGATAATACAACCAATACGCGTGCCACGCCTTATCAAATAAATATTGGCACAAACGCCAAATTTACAGACATAGGAGCTGATGGAAATGGTACTTCCTATGCAATAAAGAACGATGGATCTTTATATTCATGGGGATATAATGGATCAGGTGTATTAGGGGACGGCAGCTTTACGAATTACCTGCTACCCAAACTTGCCTCTACTGCTGTTTTCAAATCCATCTCACAAAAAAACGCAGGTTCCGTTTACTTTATAATGCAAGATAGTAGTACCTACATGGTAGGGGTTGCTGCTAGTAATTTTTCTACTCCAACTACATCCTATTTCTCAATGGTTACTCCATTAATAAATATGTACCCTAACTTTACTCCTTATAGTCCGTCGACGATAGATACCAATTTCTGTTCGCTGTTACCTACTTCCGCTATTGTGGCAAAAGCCACAAATGGAAGTAGTTTATTATATTATACCCAAGCTACTGGAGGGACACCGTCAATTAGTCCATATATTCCTTCGTCCGTAAAGGCAGATACCCTTAATTATTATGTTAGTCAAATAAATAACAAAGGTTACGAAAGCGCTAGGAGGAAATTGACTGTTATTATAAAAAATTCTCCAGTTGCCCCAACTGTGACCGACACCGTTTATTGTAATAATATTTTAGCTGACTCTTTAAAGGCAATAGCAATTACCGGAGATACTTTATTATGGTACGGAAACAATGCTGTCGGAGGTACAAAATCTTATAAGAGAACAGTTCCCGATACTAAAATAGTTGGCAGTGCTGCTTATTATGTTTCACAATTAAGCCCATTAAATGGTTGTGAAAGTCCAAGAGCAAAAATTAGTGTAAAAATCAACCCATTGCCTGCGAATCCGATAGCGATGAATAATTATTTTTGTTTAGGTGATACGGGTAAAATAGCAACTGTTAATAATTTGACTAGACATAAATTGTATTGGTATGGAACATACGCAACTGCAGGTACAGGTTCGTTAACTACTACAAAAGTATTGGCGACTACTGTAGGATCTTATAACTATTATGTAACTCAAAAAAACGACACCACTTTTTGTGAGAGTGGAAGAACTATTGTCCCTATCAATATATCTAATCCATTGTCTGCGCCAATAATTTCAAGAGACAATAATGGGAACCTTAGTTCTACTTACACATATGGTAATACTTGGTATATGGATGGCAGTAAAATAACTGATACGACCAATACGTTTAAGCCTACTGCGGTTGGGAAATACACTGTTAAAAATTCTTTTTTAGGATGTATTAGTCCAATCAGTAGTGAGTATTATTATTTAATTACCGATATCATAAACATTAGTGCCGATGAGTTTATAAACTTGGCACCTAATCCGTTTGTAAATTATCTAAATGTAAACTTCGCACTAAAAAAATATCAAAAGTTAAATTTTGAGGTGTTTGATATTGCTAATGGAAGTAGGGTTTTTAGTGGCCATGATCTTATCACTGGGTCCAAGTTGCAATTAAGCCATTTAAGTCCAGGCATATATATAATAAAGGTAACGACAAACGATAATAAATTTTCTTATCAATTCAAGATGGTAAAACTGTAAAAAATAGAATTATGAAATCAAAAACTTTTTTCTTTGGGGTATTTATATTGCTATTCGCATTTCAATCAAATGCGAGGGTAGGAAAGGTGCTAAATGAGAATATTGAAAAAATATTAATTGATACAACTAAGGATATTAAAATTCCCGCTCAATTCCCTGGTGGTCAGTATGGTTGGATTAGATTTGTGGAAAGTAATTTAGACGTCAATCTCCCTGTTAGAAACGGTGCACCAGTTGGAAGGTTTTCGGTTAAAATTCGCTTTACAGTTGGCAAAGACGGTACGCTCGCCGATATTAATGCTGAAAATGATCCAGGGTATGGCATGGCTGACGAAGCTATAAGGATATTGGAGATTAGTCCTAAATGGATTCCTGCTTCAGTAAATGGCGTTAATGTTAATTACAAAAATAGTCAGGCAATAATATTTCTAGTGAGCAATTATTAAAATAAACTTTTCTTGTAAAACCCTATAAAAATCTCGCTAATTTAAATGACCAGCTTTCTAGTATACTTAACAGGAGTGAGTTTGAGTGTATATGCTGCAATATATTATGGCTCATCGTGAATCTATTAGCGTTTGCTTATTTTATTCATCGAGATGGATTTTTGCCTGCTGCATTTAAACCGAGTAATTTCTGCACTTCGTTTAATTAAGTGTTTTTGGCTTACCCCGCTATTCACTCGTTTTCGCCAACGGTTAAAGCTATTGCGTTTTAGTTGAGCACGCATCAATTTTATTACTTCAGCCTCGGCTAAACCAAACTGAAATTGAATGGCTTCAAATGGAGTCCTGTCTTCCCAGGCCATTTCTATAATTCGATCGTTGTCTATAATGTTCATTTATGCTACTATTCTTTTAGGCTAGTTAATTTACTATTTGATAATTTTTAATAAAACAGAATCTTCTAATTCTTTAAGCAAAATGCTTTTTTTATCAATTAAAGTTCTAATTACGGCAGGCTGTATTGTGTCAAGTAGCATATTTTTTAGATGAAATTCTTGAATTTTCCCGTTTGGCTGCTCCCATTTTATAATCTTACACTTACACTCCGCATTTTCTACTGCGTTTAGTATTTCTGTTAACTTTCCGCCCTTGCCAACTTTTATATATACCTCTCTAATTCCGATAATTTTATTTTTTGCCCCTACGTCAAAATTCCAAGATGCAGAAATAGCGTTTAAATAACTTTTTGAAGAGTCTAATAGCAATAAGCTATGTCTTGGCGAATTCGTTGTACCAATAAGGGTATTTAATTTTGTATGAATTGAAACAACATTAGGGGATTCGAATTGAGCATAGCCAGTATGGTTAAAGCTAGATCCATAGCGGGTATATGTAAAGTATCCGTTTTTTTCTTTTATTTCCGAAATGTTCAAAACAATCAGTCTTTCTCTATTTGGATCTGATAACCTTGCTTGAGGTGAGCCAATATAGTTTAACCAAATCCCTTCTAAGGCAGCTTTTTCACTTTTTGTATAAGTGTAGGGCTTAATGTTATAATCTTTTACCAATTCATTATACGCTTCATTTTTATTACTCATGACCCATAAGGAAGCTAAAAAAAGTACAATCACACTAATAATAACAAGCTGCGATTTTCTTAAATATTTCCTTTTAGATTTACTTAGATTGATTTTTATTTTAGATAGCTCCGTTTTCAACTGCTGATTTTCTTGCATCAGCGTATAGCTATCTTTTTTTTCATGATCACCAATTTCGGCAACCAATTCCTGGTCGGTTGGCATTTTTTCAAAGGCAGATCTGCCCATGCCATATAAGTATATATAACAACTGTCGATTAAGAAGGATCTTGGGCTTGCAACCAATCCCATTAATGCATCTCTAATTTGGCCGCCGGTGATGTCGTATTTACGGAAAGGATATTCTTTTTCACTGTCCCTATCTAGCTCATATGGGTTGTGTCCGAATTTCTCCAAAGTAAACGGTAAATCATTGCTAATTCCACTTAAAAATATTGCAAAAGGCTCATAATTCTTTTTGTTTGTGTTTTTATTAAACTGATTTCCGCTTTCTATTTCGAATTTTTCGATAGATCTATTTAATAAGTATATTATTTCTTCTTTACCTTTTTTAAGCATTTTGTTATAATTGGTTGTAAATCAGCGTAATATTAATTTCCGAAACAAATACAGCCTTTCCGAAATTAATGAAATTATTTGAAAATCACTTTTGAAAGCAAAAAAAAGGTACAATAGAGATTATTTGTAGTTATTCGTCTTCGATTGCGGTCATTAAAATAAAACAAATTGCTTGCTTATGAAAAAAAATCCAATTTTATTATTGATTTTAATCTTTTGTGTTCCACTGCAAATACTGGCACAAAATTTACAAATCAAAGGGAGGGTGCTAAATTCCAAGGACAATAGTCCATTGGAAAATGTTTCAATCAAACTAAATGGCCAAAAAAAGGGCTTAACCTCTCAAAAGGATGGCTCTTTTGCAATCCAGGTTGCAAAGGGACAATCACTTGAGTTTTCAAGTGTAAGCATGATCTCAAAGGTTATAAAAATTGACAATTTAAATGATAACTTAATTGTACTCTTGGATGAAAATGAAGATAAACTCTCTGACGTTGTCGTAGTAGCGTATAATACTGTAAAAAAATCGTCTTTTACAGGATCTGCATCTACTATAAAAAACACCGTGATTGAAAATAAACCTAATACCTCTTTCCAAGAAAGTTTACAAGGAAATGTTGCGGGTGTTCAATCGTCTAATGGCTCTGGTAATCCTGGGGCGGCTCCGGATATCAGAATTAGAGGTATAGGTTCTATTAATGCATCTTCAGCTCCTTTATATGTTATTGATGGGATACCGGTTGTTACCGGTGATGTTGCGGGAAGCGGTCAGTCAAACACATTAGCTGGTATCAATGCAAATGACATCCAAAGTTTGACAGTCTTAAAAGATGCGTCAGCTACTTCGCTATACGGATCTCGTGCTGCGAACGGAGTTGTTTTAATTACTACAAAAAGAGGTGCAATAGGCAAGGCTAAAATTAGTTTGTCTATTCAGCAAGGGTTTAATAACCCAAATATTAAAGAAGAACAGCGCCCATTAAACACTGCCGAGTATGTTCAATATTTTAAAGAAGCATGGGTGAATGCTGGTGGAACTAGCAATAATTATGACTCTTTATTGCTGTCAAAAGGAGTTGATAAAAATGTAAACACTGATTGGTATGGTTTAACCTTTAGACAAGGTCATTATAATCAGTATAATTTAAACGTGAGCGGGGGAAGTGAAAAGACAACCTATTTTGTTTCAGGTAGTTTTTACAAGTCACAAGGTTCATTACAAACCGAAGATTTCGAAAAAGCGACTTACCGAATTAATGTAAACTCACAAGTCTCTAATCGATGGACATTAAAGGGTGGATTTAGTGGTAATTACCAAAACTCTTCAGATTTTTCAGAGAATACAACAGCTGCGAATCCAGTAAGAAACTTTTATAGATTAGCACCTTGGATATCTCCATTTTTAAGTGACGGGGTTACATGGAATATGGGGTTCAATACTCAATACAATCCAATTGCTGTTTACCAAACGTTAAAAAAGTTTAATAAAATTTATAGTCTTAATGCAAACGCAAATAGTGAATATAAAATCTTAAATGGGCTTACCCTTGAGTCAAGTTTTGGTGTTGATTTTAATCATGGTTATCGAAGTATCTATCAAGACGCTAGAGTTGGAGCTACTTATATTGCTCGTGGTGGTCAAATTGAAGATTATTCTAATGATATTAGCAACTGGGTTGCGACTAATATCCTACGCTTTAAAAGAACAATTTTAGAGAAGCATAGTTTTGAAACTTTTATAGGATATGAAGCCCAATCAAGATCTGATAGGGACTTAAATGTGGTTGTTAATAATATTACTCCTGGAACCACTACACCTGCAGGCGGTTCAGTGGTTAGAACAGGAACTGGCTCTGGAACAGCGAATGCAATGGTTAGTAAATTTTTAAATACAAACTATGCATATGATGACAGATACTATTTAACTGGTTCTGTTAGACAGGATGCTTCTTCAAAATTTGCTTTAAATTATCAATCAGCAATTTTTTGGTCCATTGGTGGTGGTTGGAATATCTCAAACGAACGTTTCTTTAAATCAAATTGGATCAATGAATTGAGACTTAGAGGTAGTTATGGATACACAGGGAATAATTCGGGGTTTGGTAATTTTCAGTCTCAAGGATTGTATTCTGCAGGCGCAGATTACAATGCTGCGTCAGGTGTTACATTGTCGCAATTGTCAAACAATAATTTAACATGGGAGAAAAACACACCTTTTAATATCGGTGTAGATTTTTCAATTTTAAATGGAAGAGTTTCTGGTACTGCGGATTGGTATACACGTACAACTAGCAATTTAATTCTAGACCAACCAATCCCAAGTCTAAATGGCGTTACAACCATGACGGTAAACAGTGGTGCGATGAAAAATTCAGGAATTGAACTTTCGTTATCTGCCGTTGTGATTTCACCAAAGAAAGCTGGCGATTTAAAGTGGGTTGTTGATTTAAACTATACACATAACAAAAACGAGATTACTCAAATCGATTCACTATTTTCAAATAGCGCAGATTATTATAGAAGAGTAGGATACGATTATTATACTATGTACCATCATGAATATGCTGGTGTTAATCCTACAAATGGAGAGGCGCTTTGGTATGCAAATACAAAAAGAGACTCTACTACCAACGCATATACTCCAGGACTTCCAAAATTCAGTTACGGTAGCGCTACTCCTAAGTTTTATGGAAGTGTAACAAACGCGTTATCCTATCATAATTTTGGCCTTAAGTTTCAAGTGTATGTATATTGGGGTAACACTGTGTATGACGATTTTGGTGGTTTGTACCATCCAGATGGTAGTGCTGGTTTAATTGACTTAAGCAATGGTATTACTAAAGGGGAATATGCAAGAAGGTGGGTATCGGCTGGTCAAGTTACGGATGTGCCAAAACCGGTTTACCTAGGAACTCAATCAGGGTTATCTTCATATGAAAGCACTCGTTTTATGTATGATGGAAGTTATATCAGATTAAGAGATATCTCTTTGTCATACACCCTTCAGAAAGAAGCGTTTGCAAAAACTAGATTGAAAATAAATAGTGCTAAGATTTATGTATCGGGTCAAAATTTACTTACCTACACTAAGGATAAAAATTTATACACCGACCCTGAAGTTGGCATAGACGGAAAATTAACAGGTAGACCTCCTGTATTTAGATCATTTATTTTCGGATTGGACATTAATTTTTAAAACCTTATACAAAAATAATATCATGAAAAAGTTACTACTTTTATCAACAATTATACTTTTTTTAATAGGCTGTAGTAAGGAATTTACTGAATTAAAGCCACAACAAAATGTATTCACATCGGACGTGTTTACTATTTTACCAACTGCTAGAGCAGCTGTGAACGGATTATATTCTTTAATGCAAGAGCAGGGATATTATGGTAGAGAGGCACTCGCTATTCCAGAAATGATTTCTGATAATATGACAAGAAGTGTCAAGGCCTCTCAGGAAGCTAATTTCAATACCATGACTTTTTCTACTACACAATCTGAAGTAAGATTATTGTGGGATCAGTTGTATAAAGTGATTGGTTCAGCGAATGCAGTTATTGCCAACGAAGAAAATATAAAAAAATTAGGGACTGCTGTAACACAGATTGAATGTAGTCAGTTAGTTGGTGAAGCCTATGCAGTTAGAGCAATGGCTTATTTTGATTTAGCTAAATTCTTTTCACGTCCCCTAAAGTCTACTTCAGATGGGTCACATTTATGCGTTCCGCTTTTGGTTGAATCTATAACTGATGTTGAAAAAATTGTTTTCCCAAGCAGAAACAAAGCTTCGGAAGTATACGCCCAAATTGACAACGACATCACAGAGGCTATTAAAAGATTGCCATCAAACGGTGATGTTTACATCAATGGAGTTGTGAGTACCACCTTTACAAAAATCAGAATGAATCATTGGTCAACATTGGCGCTAAAGGCTAGAGTTGCAATTTATAAGGAAGACTGGGCTACAGCCATTGCAGCTTCAAGCGAAGTGATTAGCTCTGGCAAATTCACTTTGTTTAATTATGCTGGCATGTATCAAGATTTTCAAACGAACGGTAATCAAGAGAGTATTTTAGAAATTGCAAATAATACAAATGACAATCCTGGAAATAACAGCTATGCTTATTTAACTAATCAATCTGGTTACGGGGATGCCTTGGCGACAAAGCAAACCATGAATAGTAAAAGTACCGGTACAACACTTTCGACATTTAAAGGATTGTATGATATTTACACAGCAACAGATGTGAGAAGAAAATTTGTGGAATTAGGCAATCGAAATGCGATAGGAGGCGAATCAAATGTCCCTCTATGTTTAAAATATCAGAACATATCTACTTATGTAGAGAATATCAAAGTTTTCCGATTTGCCGAAATGTATTTGTCACGAGGCGAAGCATATGCAAGATTAGCATTATTAAATAATGACGCAGCTTCATTAACTGCATCTTTAACAGATATCAATTTAATAAGAAAAGCAAGAGATACAGCGTCCGCTACAAAGCTATTCGCTGCTTCGGTCCTTGCTACTCCTCCAACAGGTTCTATTTCTACTGCAGCCTTTTTAGATAGTATCATAGTGGAAAGAAGAAAAGAATTTTCACTAGAAGGACAAAGACTATTTGATTTAAATAGGACAAAGAAAAATTATGTAAAAATTAGAAGTGCAGGAAGTTCTACTTCTGTCTTGGTAGACTATGCCAATCCAGCAAGCACTTATTTTATTAGGACGATACTTCCAATTCCGAATGCTGCAATCTTAAGTAATAAAAACTTAATCCAAAATGAAGGGTATTAGATTTTTAAAAATAACTATATGCAAAAAATATTAATATTTTCACTTTTCACATTCTTGTATACGCTTGGATTTTCACAAAGCGAAGTCAAATTATTCAAAGGGTTGCCCCCTGGTAATTTGAATGATGCAAATAAAGAAGTATTTGTAAAGACAGAAAGGGGGAGATTAGATAGCGTTACTATACCTTCCATAATTTTTTTTAGACCAGAAAAGAGGGACGCAATGAAAACTACGGTAATCATTTGTCCAGGTGGGGGATATCGATATTTATCAATATATGATGCAGGTTTTGAACTCGCCAAACAACTCAATATGGTTGGAATTACAGCGATTGTTTTAAAGTATCGTACACAAATCGATGGGTTCTACGAAGATTACTCAAAAGTGCCATTTCAGGATTTTGATAGGGCGTATGAAATTATAAAAGATAGTGCACAAAATTGGGATGTAAACCTTAACAAAATTGGCATTATAGGATTTTCGGCGGGCGGTCATTTGGCTGCAATGAAAACTGTATATAATGAATCATTCAAGCCTGCATTTTCTATCTTAGTCTATCCTGTAATTAGTTTTACTGACGCTTTAACTTCGGAAAAAACAGTTACTAGGAAAGTATTACTTGGCAATAATGCGACGGATGCACAAAAGCAAGCTAATTCGAGCGAATTACACGTACATCCAGGTATCAATCCTTGCCTTATAATTCATGCACAAGATGATGGTGGTGTGATGGTGCAAAATAGTCTAGCATTTTATACTGCGCTATTAAATAATAAAGTTAAAGCACAAATGCTAATCTATCAAGAAGGGGGTCATGGGTTTGCATTGCATAATAAAAAACAAGACGATTATTGGCTACCCATGGCTTTAAAATGGCTTCGATTCAATAAATTTTTAAATGATTAATAAATTTTAAATGAAATACTTAAGACTGTTATACATACAAGTCATCATAGGGTTGGTATTTGGAGTAGTTTTTGGCTTTATTTTCCCTGGTTTCGCGCCCACTGGTAAAATAATGAGCGATATTTTCATTAATATGATTAAAATGGTAATCGCGCCTATCATATTTTTGACAATTGTACTCGGAATAGCAGGAGCAGGGGATTTAAAAAAAGTCGGAAGAGTTGGCGGCAAGGGAATTTTATATTTCGAAATTGTTACAACCTTTGCGCTCATATTAGGATTGATTGTTGCTAATGTTTATAAACCTGGTGCTGGGCTAGTTATTCATGAACTTCCAAAGGAGAATTTAGAAAAATACACAACCGCTGCGCATGAGGTAAATTGGGGTAGTTTTATTTCTAATATTGTACCATCTAATATTTTTGAGTCTTTCACAAAAGGAGACTTATTGCAGATTTTATTTTTCGCAATCATATTTAGTATTGCATTAACAAAATTAAATGATAAAGGGAAAAAAATAATGGCTGCATTTGAAAGTTTAAATGTGGTGCTCTTTAACATTATTCATATAGTAATGAAATTAAGTCCAGTAGCTGCTTTTGCAGGTATGGCATACACAGTTGGGAAATTTGGTTTTGGCACATTGGTCATCCTTGGGAAATTCATGTTTGCAGTTTACTTTACTTCTTTCATTTTTATATTTGGTGTATTAGGATTAATTGCCAGGTTTTACGGATTTAGTCTTTGGAAACTTTTGGTTTACATGAAAGAAGAGTTGTTAATCAATCTTGGATCTAGTAGTAGTGAAAGTGTTTTGCCAAACGTAATGGGAAAGCTTGAGATTGCAGGCTGTGAGAAATCAGTAGTTGGTTTAATTGTCCCAACAGGTTATAGCTTTAATCTAGACGGTACTACCATTTACTTAAGCCTTGCTACTATTTTTTTAGCGCAAGTTTTTCACGTAGACTTAACCTTAATGCAACAATTATCCATCGTGGGTCTTTTAATGATTACGAGTAAAGGTGCAGCAGGGGTTACCGGTAGTGGGTTTATTGTATTAACTTCTACATTAACGATGCTAAAAGTTATTCCACTAGAAGGGTTGGCTTTATTAGTAGGTATTGATAGATTAATGAGTCAATGTAGGTCTATCACCAATCTAATAGGCAATATTACTGCAACTGTAATCATTGCTAAAAGTGAAAATGCAGTAGACGAAGATTTGTTTAAAAAGTTTGTTGGATAGTTTTCTGACATGAATGTCCCTTGTATTTTATCGGCAAGTGATATTGATTAGAATTTATAATTCAGAAAAGGCTAAAACAATAATCAAATGAAACATTTTGTTGACAACCACAATCTGAATGAGTACATTAATGATGTGGTGGAAATAGTAAATCCAGACCAAGTTGTAATATGCGATGGCTCGGAATCCGAATATAAAAATTTGTGTACAAAACTAGTAAATAGCGGCACTTTTATCGCCTTAGATAAAGATAAGTGGCCTAACTGCTACGCTTGCAATTCAGATCCAAGTGACGTGGCTCGTGTGGAAGACAGAACTTTTATTTGTACTACTAACAAAGACGATGTAGGGCCAACAAATAATTGGGAAGATCCCGCCAAAATGAAGCATCAGTTGTCTGCCTTGCTTAAGGATTCAATGACCGGAAGGACGATGTATATTATCCCTTTTTGCATGGGGCCAATTGGCTCTAGTTTTTCAAAATACGGCATACAAATTACAGACTCGCCGTATGTTGTTGTTAACATGCACATCACAACAAGGGTACATCCAACAGTTTTAAAAAAAATAAACGAAGGTTATGAATTTGTTAAGTGTTTACACAGTTTGGGTGCCCCGCTCCTTGACAAACAAGTAGATAAAAAGTGGCCTTGTAATCCTACAGTTAAATACATTTGCCATTTTCCTGAAACAAATGAAATCATTTCCTATGGTTCTGGATATGGGGGCAATGCTTTGCTAGGTAAAAAATGTTTTGGGTTGAGGATTTCTTCTTATATGGCATATAAACAGGGTTGGTTGTCTGAACATATGTTAATTATGGGTATTGAAAATCCACAAGGAGAAAAAAAATATTTTGCTGCCGCTTTTCCAAGTGCTTGTGGCAAGACAAATTTTTCTATGTTAATCCCTCCTAAAGAATTGGATGGTTGGAAAATCACTACGGTTGGTGACGATATTGCATGGATTAAATTGGGATCGGACGGCGTCTTTTATGCAGTAAATCCTGAAAACGGGTTTTTTGGAGTTGCACCAGGAACGAACGAAAGCACAAACCCCAATGCAATCGCTACATTATCGGCTAATACTATTTTTACTAATGTTGGAGTTACACCTGACGGTGATGTATGGTGGGAAGGATTAACAAAGCAACCGCCTAGTATTGTTTATAATTGGAAAGGAGAATTACATGACACGAACAGTGATCAAAAAATTGCACATCCAAATGCCAGATTTTCTTCACCAGCAATTCAATGTCCAAGTATAGATCCAAATTGGGAAAGCTTCGAAGGAGTTCCAATAAGTGCATTTATTTTTGGGGGAAGGCGAAGCGCTTCTATTCCTTTAATATTAGAATCTTTTAACTGGAATCATGGAGTGTACAATGCTGCTACAATGGCCTCTGAGACAACCGCTGCTGCATTCGGTGAACAGGGTGTTGTAAGAAGGGATCCATTTGCAATGCTTCCCTTTTGCGGATATAATATGGCTAATTATTTCAAACATTGGATAGGTTTTGGTGAAAGGAAAATCAAGCTACCAAAAATATATAATGTGAACTGGTTCAGAAAAGATAGTGCTGGAAAGTTTATTTGGCCTGGATTTTCAGAAAATATGAGAATTCTAAAATGGATTTTTCAAAGAATAAACGGCAAAGCAAATGCACTAAACACTTCTATTGGGTATATGCCTAGTTATGAGGACATTGATTGGGGCACAACAAATTTTAATAAAGACGACTTCAATTCTATTATGTCAATAAACAAAGACGAATGGTTAAATGAATTGAACTTGCATCTAGAACTTTTTAAAAAGTACAATAACCAAATTCCCGATGAATTTTATGACATTAATTTCAATTTACAAAAAAGTATGAAAGCCGATTAACTCAGAATTCAAAAGATATTTGCTATGAAAAATTACAAAGTTGCAGTGATAAAAGGGGATGGCATAGGCCCTGAAGTATTAAATGAAGGAATCAAAGTTTTGAATAAAATTTCGGAGTTAGATCCTGAAATCAATTTCGATTTCAGCTTTTTTCCTTGGAGTTGCGAGTATTATCTTAAGCATGGCAAAATGATGGATGATAATGGTCTTGATCAGCTTAAGGACTTTGATGCGATTTATTTAGGTGCAGTTGGTTTTCCAGGTGTCCCTGATCATATTTCATTGTGGGATTTATTACTTAAAATTCGAAAAGGTTTTGATCAATATGTGAATCTAAGACCTATAAAATTACTCCAAGGCGCACCATGTGCATTAAAAAATGTTACAAAGGAAGATATCGATATGCTTGTAATCAGGGAGAATAGTGAAGGCGAATATGCGGGTGCTGGTGATTGGTTATTTAAAGGCAAAGCGGAAGAAGTGGTTTTACAAACGGGGGTTTTTTCTAGAAAAGGGACAGAGCGAATTATCAGGTATGCTTTTGAAATTGCGAGAAAAGAGAAAAAGACCTTAACAAGTATAAGCAAAGGGAATGCATTAAATTACTCAATGGTTTTTTGGGATGAAGTGTTTAACGAGGTTGCCTTAGAGTATCCTGATGTAATAACTTATTCTTATTTAGTAGATGCGGCTGCAATGTTTTTTATCAAAGATCCTAAACGATTTCAAATCGTTGTAACTTCCAATTTATTCGGAGATATCTTAACAGATCTGGGTGCCGCTATTGCTGGAGGGCTAGGTTTAGCAGCAGGTGCTAATATTAATCCAGAAAAAATATATCCTTCAATGTTTGAACCTGTGCATGGATCTGCACCAGACATTGCCGGTAAAGGAATTGCAAATCCCTTAGCTGCTATCTGGTCAGTTTCTCAAATGTTAACTTATTTTGGAAAGGATATGTGGGCAGATAAAGTATTAAATGCAATCGAATCTATCTTGTCTGAAGGATTAACCGTAACCAAGGACTTGGGAGGCACTTCCACTACTTCTGAGGTTGGGGATGCATTGGCAAATAAGTTAAAATAGGAGTTATATTTTTTTGCTTTTACAAGCTTCACTGCAATACTTAACTTCGTCCCAACATCTTTCCCATTTCTTT
>CALPKD020000001.1 GCA_943324055.2 Chitinophaga pinensis | reverse complement strand
TAGTTAATTTTACTTTCGCCTTTCCAAGGATGTAATCCTTTCGTCTTACTGCCTTCTCCTTCATAATCATACCAAGAATGTGTAATAAATTCTTGCACTTCATCTTCTTTTCTTAAATCCACTTCGTATACTTTACTGATGTCTTTGTTTAAGATAGCACCTGAAGGGAATTTATATGAAGCAGTATCTTTGTATCCTTTTGTTGGTAAATCACCATATACTAAATAGTTACCTAAGCCGCCGCCAATGGCGCCCCAGTCCTTATAAAACGAAGCAATCGCCATTAAGTCTGGAATATAAACTTGGTTAATAAATTCTTTACCTTGTTTTAACAATTGATGTATGTATGCTAAACGTTCTGCATTAATACCACTCACCTCATCTAAGCTAATGGAACAAGCCATACCGCCTACTAGATAATTAGGGTGTGGATTCTTACCACCGAAAATCGCTTGCACTTTTACAATTTCTTTTTGCCAATCCAACGCTTCTAAATAATGTGCTAAGCCAATTAAGTTCACTTCAGCAGGTAATTTATAAGCAGGATGTCCCCAGTAACCATTCGCAAAAATTCCTAGTTGACCACTTTCAACAAATTTTTGAATTCTTGTTTGAATGTCAGCAAAATAACCAGGAGAACTCTTTGGCCATTTTGAAATAGACTGTGCTAATTCAGATGTTTTTTTAGGATCTGCTTTTAACGCAGCTACCACATCCACCCAATCCATTGCATGTAAATGATAAAAATGTACAACGTGGTCATGCATATACAAAACACAATGCATTAAGTTTCTTACCAATTCTGCATTGGGCGGAACCTCAATACCTAAAGCATCTTCGACTGTTCTTACTGAGGTAAGTGAGTGGGTTGAAGTGCAAACTCCACAAACACGACCTACATAAGCCCATGCATCGCGGGGGTCTCTGCCACGTAATATTTCTTCTAACAAACGTACCATCGTTCCACTACTATATGCATCTACAATTTTACCATTTTCAATATCTGCTTCAACACGTAAGTGGCCTTCGATACGGGTTACGGGATCAACTACTATTCTTTTACTCATAAAATTAATTAAGGAGGTGAATCAATTAAGAAGGCAATTCGAGTTCGCTTGCTTTGCCTTCGGTTTCTAAATCGTGAATGCTATTTTTCTTGCTAATATTAGTTGCAACTGCATGACCTGCAACTGCTACCAAAGTGGTACCCAATGCTACCTTCCCAATGGTATCCGCGCTTGCTTCTATTCCAAAACCTGCGAAAGACGAAGCTCGATCATACAATCTACCATTGTCCCAATAATTTTCTTCACTACATCCGATACATCCATGTCCTGATTGAATCGGGAAGCTAACACCACCATTCCATTTTACAATACCACATGCATTGTAGGTACTTGGTCCTTTACAACCCACTTTATATAAACAATATCCCTTTTTAGCATTTTCATCATCAAAAGTTTCCACGAATAAACCTGCATCAAAATAAGGACGACGATAACAACTATCATGTACTCTCTTACTATAGAACGCTTTTGGACGACCTACTCTATCTAATTCAGGTATCGTTCCAAAGGTTAATAAATGCACAATTACACCAGCCATTACCTCTCCAATTGGAGGACAGCCTGGTACTTTGATAATGGGTTTGCCCGAAATTAATTTATGAATAGGCGTTGCTTGTGTAGGATTTGGCTTTGCAGATTGAACACAACCATTGCTAGCGCAACTTCCCCAAGCGATAATCGCTTTTGCATCCTTCGCTGCTTCTTCTAAAATACTCATGGAAGTTTTACCTCCGATCATACAATACACACCATCCGCAGCTACCGGAACACTACCCTCAACACAAAGGATATATTCACCTTTGTATTTTTTCATGGTATCCTTAAGTGATTTTTCGGCTTGCGCACCAGATGCGGCCATAAGCGTTTCGGTGTAGTCCAATGATACCATGTCTAATAAGATATCAGCAACCATTGGATGTGAAGAGCGAATAAAACTTTCGCTACAACAAGTACATTCTTGAAAGTGTAACCAAATAATAGGTATACGAGACTTAGTTTCCATTGCTTTTGCAACTTGCCCGATGGCTGATTTTTCCAAACCAATAAAGGCGGCCATCATACTAGCAAACTTCATAAAATCGCGGCGATCGTACCCTTTGCGTATAACCTCTTCGTAATAAGTAGGTTGTTTTTTTACTTCGAGCATTTCGGTGTCCATGTCGAAAAATTTAAAGGTGAAAATTGTTCAATCCGACCACTAATTTAGATACCGTTATACCTTACTGTAATGACAAATGTCATAAGGCGTAATGATTGTAATCATAAAGTCAATTTATGAATCGTTATAATATTGGATACATAAATCAAAAACATATGAAAAAGTTTATCACACTAGCATTCATGATATTTGTCGCTTTTTTACCAGAAGTATTATTTGCACATCCTGGTCACGGAGATCATGGAGATACTGGCTACTCTATTATACATTACTTTGTTGAGCCAATGCATGCAATTGTAACAATAGGCTGTATCGTTGTAACATTAGCAATTGTATTAATTTCAGGCAAGAAGCAAAAGTCTAAATAATTATTATGCATGAGCTGTCCATTGTAATGAGTATCATTGATATTGCAAAACAACAAATGGAAGGGGCGGATGCTACAATCATTGAGGAGATTGAATTAGAGATTGGAGACCTAAGTGGCATTGAAGCTCAATCCTTTGAATTTGCTTGGAAAGAAGCTGTAAAAAACACGCCCTTGCAATTTGCTGAGCGCAGGATTAACCATATCGAAGGTTTGGCAACATGCCTTGACTGTATGATTGATTTTTCAGTAAAGAACTTATACGACGCATGTCCAGTATGTAGTGGGCATTTTTTAAATATCAAAAAGGGGAAGGAATTAAAAGTAAAAAGCTTGGTAGTAAACTAATACTACAAAGTATTCAAACTAATTTTTTAAAACTATATATATGTGTGCAACTTGCGGATGTAGCGCCGATGGAACTGTAACAATGCACGTTCCTGGTCAGGATAACAATCACGATCATAGTCATGGTCAGGATCACACCCATAGTCATGGAAAAAAAATTGTGGATGTTGAACAAGATATTTTACAACAGAATAACTTATTAGCAGAGCGGAATAAAGGATATTTTGACGCTAAAAATATTCTTGCACTAAACTTAGTAAGTTCGCCGGGTTCAGGAAAAACCACTTTACTCGAAAAAACTTTGACCGACTTAAAAGGACAGGTAGAATTTGCAGTGATCGAAGGAGACCAGCAAACTACCAATGATGCAGATCGTATTCACGCAACAGGTACAAAAGTAACACAAATTAATACAGGCAAGGGCTGTCACCTAGATGCACATATGGTACTACATGCAGTGCAAGGAATGAAACTTAAAAACAACTCGGTGTTGTTCATCGAAAATGTAGGCAACCTAGTATGTCCAGCTATGTTTGATTTAGGGGAAAAGGAAAGAGTGGTTATCATCAGTGTAACCGAAGGAGACGACAAACCTTTGAAATACCCTGATATGTTTTACACTTCTACTTTATGTATTGTAAATAAAATTGACTTACTTCCCTATGTGTCTTTTAGTATGGATAAGGTAAAAGAAAACGCTTTAAAAATTAATAGAAACCTACGCATCATTGAGGTGAGTTGTACAACGGGCGAAGGTTTACAAGAATGGTATCATTGGTTAAAATCAAAAGTGCTAGCTCCTGAAACTGTTTAAATGCATACTTTTCACATTCATATCAATGGCCTTGTACAGGGTGTGGGATTTAGGCCATACGTGTATCAACTAGCTACCCGCTTGAATTTGAAGGGGTGGGTAAATAACGGTATGGATGGCGTTCATATCGAATTAAATGCAAGTGCCGAAAATGCAAATTCATTTTTACAGGCCTTAATCGAAAATGCACCTTGTAACGCCATTATTACTACTACGCATATCCAAGAAACTACAACAAAACAATTTACGGTTTTTGAAATTCAAGCAAGTGATCCAACTCGAGAAGCAGATTTATTAATAGCTCCTGATTTCTCAATCTGCACTGAATGCAAGAATGAAATACAAGATGCTACTAATAAAAGGTATAAATATGCATTTACTACTTGCTTAGCATGTGGGCCGAGATATTCCATCATTGAAAAGCTGCCGTATGACAGAGCACATACTACTATGAAAAAAATAGAGATGTGTCCTAGTTGTGAAAAAGAATATAATGATGTATTGGATAGGCGACATTATAGCCAAACTAATTCTTGCCGGAATTGTACTATACCGATGTATTTATTTGAAAGTCCTAATAGCTGTGTTTCACATGATAATAAGACAATAATTACTAGTGTAGTGAATGCAATTAAAAATGGGGAGACAATTGCAATCAAAAATACAGGAGGGTACCTGCTACTATGCGATGCAACAAATAAAGTTGCGATTGAAACACTTAGAAAAAATAAAAAGAGGCCTACAAAGCCATTTGCAGTTTTGTTTTCTAGTGTGGCCGCTGCAAAAAAAGCCGTTGTAATTACTGAACAAGAGGCACACGCACTTGAATCGATTGTTGCTCCGATTGTTTTATGTAAGATCAAAGACGAATCAGCCACATCTGTTCAAAAAGAATCCATTGCACCGGCATTAGACAAGCTCGGCATAATCTTACCTAGTTCTGCCCTACTGTATATAATTTCATTAGAAGTAAAAGGGCCAATGATCGCAACAAGTGCAAATATAAGTGGCGCACCCATTATCTATAAAGACGTAGATGCCCTAGAAAACTTGTTTCAAGTCGCTTCCCTAGTACTTACTTATGATCGAGACATTGTTAGCCCTCAGGACGATACTGTCATTCAGTTTACAAGTGAAGGTCAAAAGATAATACTAAGAAGAAGTCGTGGGCTCGCTCCAAATTATTTCCCAAACCCATTTAGCGATAACAAAGAAATAATATTAGCCACTGGGGGAGAATTGAAAAGCGCATTTGCCTATGCAAATCTAAACCAATTATATATTAGTCAGTTTTTGGGAGACCAAAGTCATTTAGCATCTCAGGAAGCATATGGCCAAACATTTAAACAGTTTCAAAAGTTATTTAAAAAAATACCCGAAAAGGTATTAATAGATATGCACCCAAATTATTTTGTTGGTGATGCAGGAAAGCAAATAGCAGGCAATACAAATGCGGCATTACATACGATACAACATCATAAAGCACATTTCGCGTCCGTTCTTAGTGAAAATGGATTATTGGGGGAAAATCATATAATTCTCGGCTTTATTTGGGATGGAACAGGATACGGAGAAGACGGGCAAATATGGGGATCGGAATTGTTTATGTACAAGGAAGCGTTATTTACAAGACTTGCTCATCTTGAATACTTTCCTATTTTACTAGGCGATAAAATGAGTAAAGAACCTCGTTTATCAGCACTGAGTTTACTAAAATCAATAAACAAGGAGCAACTGGTAAAAAAACACTTTACAACACAAGAATGGCAATATTATAGCCAATTAATAGAACAGCCTGCGGGTATACAAACATGTAGTATGGGTCGCTTTTTAGACGGTCTTGCTTGTATAATGGGCATTAATAGTAAGACTAGTTTTGAAGGGGAAGCCGTCATGAAATTGGAAGCGATTGCTCGAACCAGTTATGCGCATAAAGCTTATTATTCATTTAAAATCATAGACCATAAAATACATTGGAATGGCTTTATACAAGAGTTATTGCTTGATCTAGACATGCATAAAGAAAAAGATTTTATAGCACGAAAAATTGTCAATGGACTCGTACAATTAGTGTTAGCGCTCAGTAATCAACATGGAGTTTATCAACTTGCGTTTAGCGGCGGTGTATTTCAAAATGCATTATTGGTAGATACGCTCATTGAAAATATTGGAGATAAAAGAGTGCTCTATTTTCAAAAACAAGTAAGCCCAAATGACGAAGGAATTGCATTAGGTCAAATGGCTTATCATTTGAACGAAATTCATTTTAGCAAATTAAAAGAAGAAGAAGAAATTAATAATTTTTAAACAACAATTTATGTGTTTAGCAATACCAGGGAAATTACTAGCCATTACTGCACAATTGGATGATACTTTCAGAACAGGGAAAGTCTCATTTGGAGGCATCCAAAAGGAAGTGAACTTATTCATGGTGCCAGAGGCAAAAATTGACGACTATATACTTGTACATGTTGGCGTTGCAATAAGTGTCGTAGATGAAGCTGAGGCAAAATTAACCTTTCAATATTTAAAGGATATGGGAGAGGTGGAAGAATTAGAAATACCAAGTATTTAAACTATACAAATATGAAATTTTTAACCGAATACAGAGACCCTGAATTAGTAACCGCTTACTTGGAACAAATACATCTAATTACCACCAAGCCATGGACTTTGATGGAAATATGTGGTGGACAAACACATAGCTTAGTAAAAAATGGGATTTTAGAAATGTTACCCGAACACATTACAATGGTTCATGGACCTGGATGTCCTGTATGTGTAACTAGTGTAAGTGTGATTGACGAAGCCATCTATTTAGCCATGCAACCAAATGTAATTTTATGTTCATTTGGAGACATGTTGCGTGTACCAGGTAGTAAAAAAAGTTTATTAGAAGCAAAAGCGGAAGGGGCAGACGTAAGGATCTTATACTCCCCACTTGAAGCAGTCCAATTGGCAAAACAAAACCCCGAAAAAGAAGTAGTATTTTTTGCAGTAGGATTTGAAACCACTGCCCCTGCGAATGCTTTAAGCGTAGTACATGCCGATCAGATGGGCATTACCAATTATAGCATCTTAGCATCTCATGTGCTTGTGCCACCAGCAATGGAAGCGATTTTAAGTGACGAGGATAATAAAATTGATGGTTTCTTAGCAGCAGGCCATGTTTGCACCATTATGGGTATTGACGAATACTATCCGATTGCTGAAAAATACAAATGTCCGATGGTAGTCACCGGTTTTGAGCCAGTTGATTTATTGCAGGGAATTTTGATGGCAGTGCAACAACTTGAAAGTGGGGAATATAAAGTAGAAAACCAATATGCAAGAAGTGTGCAACGGGAAGGAAATAAAATGGCACAGGATACGATCCATAAAGTATTTGAAGTAAGTGATCGCGTTTGGAGAGGTATTGGAAAAATTCCACAAAGCGGGTATGAAGTAAACGATCGTTACAAAGCATTTAACTCCAGAATAAAATTCAATATCGATATTCCTTTAGCAGAAGAAAACAAGGAATGTATTAGCGGAGAAATCATGAAGGGGTTAAAAAAGCCAAAGCAATGCCCCAATTTTGGAACAAAATGCAAACCTGAACACCCGCTTGGCGCACCAATGGTAAGCAGTGAAGGGGCTTGCGCTGCATATTATCACTATTCGGGCGTAAACGAAGCTGCAGTTAAATAAAAAGTGTTTTAATTTTTCATCCATCTCAAATCAAATTATGTCAACTGACCCTAAAATAAAAATGAATCTACAATGCCCGATGCCAAAGTTTGACTTTGACGTAATCACAATGGGGCATGGCAGTGGCGGCTTGCTAACTCACAAATTCCTGCAAAGTGGTGTTTTTGATATTTTAAAGAATGATTTATTAGACCAGCAACATGACGGTGCTATTTTTGAATTAAATGGGAAAGTAGCTTTTAGCACTGACAGTTATGTAATCTCTCCTATCTTTTTTCCAGGAGGAAATATTGGCGACTTAGCAATCAATGGAACAGTAAACGATATTGCAATGTGCGGGGCCGAAGCTAAGTATATGTCTTTAGGTTTTATCATCGAAGAAGGTTTTACGATGAAGGAATTTTGGGAAGTACTAGTGAGTATAAAAAATGCTGCAGACAAGGCGAATATTAAAATCGTAACCGGTGATACCAAAGTGGTAGAAAAAGGCAAGGGCGATAAGATATTCATCAACACATCTGGCATTGGTATTATACATCCTAAAGCGAGTATTCATCATAATAATATTGAAGAAGGAGATGTGGTAATCGTGAGTGGAAATATTGCCAATCATGGTATTGCTATTATGAGTTTGCGTCAAGGGATTGAATTTGAAACAACAATCCAAAGTGATACAGCCAACTTAAATCACACAGTGCTAGCCCTTATCGAAACTTTTGGAAAGGGCATTAAATTTTTAAGAGACCCTACTCGCGGTGGCGTCGCATCGGTTTTAAATGAAGTTGCCGAATTAACCAAGCTTAGTTTTTATCTGGACCAAAATTTGATACCGATTAATGAGTCGGTAGAAGGCGCATGCGAAATGCTTGGTCTAGACCCTTTATATGTAGCGAATGAAGGCTTATTTTTAGCAGTTGTAAAAAAAGAAATTGCAGTGGAATTTTTAGCAAAACTAAAAGCGGATGAAAACGGAGTAAATGCGGCAGTGATTGGCGAAGTAACGCTTACCCACCCAGGCAAAGTAATTATGAAAAGTAGTATTGGGGGGAAAAGAATTGTAAATTATTTAACGGGAGAACAACTCCCTCGGATTTGCTAGTACCCATTTTATTGTGAAATATTCAAAACTTACTTAGACCGCATTTAGTCTAAGTTGTTCAAAAAAATGAGCTTCGGCTAACTCTTTTATTTCTCCAGGTTGCATGTTACCTAATTCCAACCCCTCGATGGAAACGCGAATCAGGCGAATGCATTTATGATTCACTGCAGCTACCATCTTTCGCACTTGATGATATTTCCCTTCTGTTAATGTAATAAGTAGCCAGGATGTTTGGACATTTTCATGTAAGGGAGTGCCTACTTCAAATAAGCCTACTGGTTTTTGTACTAGTTCAATTTCACAAGGTGTTGTACTAAATACAGCACCTTGCTTTGCACTGATAGTGATTCCTGCAGCCAATTTTTTGACCGTTGATGTATCTACTTTATTTTTTACTTGTACCAGGTAAGTACGTTTATGAGGAACTGCACCTTGAAATAACAATCGGGTCACTTTTTTATTAGTGGTCAACAACAACAGCCCTTCCGACTGCTGATCTAACCTACCAATTGCATGGGTACCCTCAGGGAATACAAAGGGTAAATTGGTTAATAAATTTACCGCATGGCTACTAACAAATTGAGACACCATATTGATGGGCTTATTGATCATAAAGTAACGATGTGCATTCATCCAGGCAAATTACTTAATATTGCATATGCAACAAGTTTCTAAAGACCCTTTACATGGAAAAACACTAGAATTTATCGTTACCGAGTTGGTGAAATATTTTGGATGGGAGGATTTGGGTCAGCATATTCCAATTAATTGCTTTAAAAGCAATCCAAGCATAAAATCCAGTTTGACTTTTTTACGCAAAACACCATGGGCTAGAACAAAAGTGGAACAGCTTTACATTAGGATGATAGAGCAACCTAAAGACTAATACATAAATTTTGAATATGGCGATATGCCTAACTGCTAACTCGTGTAGGGCTTAAGTAAATCAATAAGCGCAGCAGTTTGTTGCACACCGGCCTGCCTCCACATTATTTCTCCTTTATGGAAAATGGCTAAAGTAGGTACACTTGATACATTCAATTCCGAAGCCAATCGCTGGTTCTTGTCCACATCTATTTTTAGGATTCGTACCTTATCTCCTAAACGATTATGCACTTGCTCTAAAATGGGTTGCATCATTTTACAAGGACCACACCAGGTAGCAAAAAAATCGACCAACACTGGAGTTTCCCCCTTAATTATGGTCCCGAAAGTTTCTACATTTGACATAATAACTATTTTAATTCCTTAAACTCAATTGAAACATTTTGATCCTTCTTTTGTGCGGAACGAGGTGTGTATCCGCAACCGTTATAACCGCACCCAACCTTATACTTAGCACCAAAAATCGAATACCCTGCAAAAAACAAACCAAAGACGCCTGCGATATAGTCATTTGTTTGGTATCCAACTATACACATGATGCTGCTCATAATGAGTCGAGGAACAAGCACCCAATCAATTTTAGAAAACAGCTTTTGCATAAAAAATTATTTTCCCAAAGGTACTTTCTCAATACAATCTAAAATGTGACTTATATTACATTACTTACAAATGGACTATATTCACAACTGAATTAAAACACAAAATGTTAGCTAAAGCACAACTAAAAAGTATATTTCCTGATTGGGAGGATGGCCTCTATGATGCTATATTACAAAATGCCGAATTAAAGGAAGCGAAAGCAGGGACAACGCTTTTAAAAATGGGACAAAATATAAAGTCGGCCATGTTGGTAGTCGATGGCACTGTGAAGCTTTTTCAGGAAGATGAAAATGGAGGAGAATATTTTATGTACCATTTAAATCCAGGAGAAGCTTGTGCTGTGACACTTGTATGTAATTATCATCATGAAAAAAGTCAGGTATTAGCCAAAGCGGTTACTGACATTGAATATTTGGCAATCCCGATAGAATTCATGGATAAATGGCTGAACGAATTTAAGAGCTGGCACTACTTTGTAATAAGAACCTATCGAAGCAGGTATGAAGAATTGTTAAAGACAATACATGAAATAGCCTTTAAAAACATGGACGAAAGATTAGAATTCTACATAAAAAGACAAGTGAATCAGTTTGGAAATACAGTGCATCTTACACATCAGGAAATAGCCAATGACTTAAATACTTCTAGGGAAGTAGTGAGTAGATTATTAAAGAAAATGGAGCACAACGAATGGATCAAAATGAATCGAAATTCATTTGATTGGATTAGGCCCTAACAGATAGTAATTGATGTGATAAATATCACAGTCAGAAAGTATAAAAAACTCCAATTTTGTAATAGAAATTTAAACTATGCAAAATATAATAACAGCCATAAAGGAAAACAAAGGCACATTATTAGACGTCCGAACTCAAATGGAATTTGAGCAAGAGCATATCCCACATGCAGTAAATATGCCACTAGATACCCTTGAAGGTTTCATAAGCCAAATAGCAGCTATGCCTAAGCCAATTTTAGTGTATTGTTTAAGTGGTGGTCGTAGTGGTATTGCAACGAGTATCTTAAAACAAAATGGAATACCCGACGTTTATAATGGCGGAGGTATCCACAATCTTATTTCTATTCTAAATAATAACTAATATGTTCAGCTTCTTAAAAAAATTATTTGGCCCAGGTGTCGACTTTAAAGCATTAAAAGACCAAGGGGCAATTATTATCGACGTACGTTCTCCTCAAGAATTTGACGGAGGGCACATTCAGGGATCAAAAAATATACCTGTCAATATTATTCAGCGGGAACTAAGTACCATCAAAAAATGGGGCAAGCCCATTATTACAGTTTGTCAAAGTGGTGCCCGAAGTGGAATGGCAAAATCGGCGCTAAAAGCAGCTGGTGTGGAAGTGTACAATGGAGGCAGTTGGTTTAGTTTACGTTCAAAAATTAGTTAAATGATCACAAATTGGATCCAAAAAAATAAATTAGGAATGATTGGCTTACTGGTAGGTGCTGTTGCAGGCTTCGCCTATTGGAAATTTATTGGCTGTGCAAGTGGAACTTGCATGATTACCGCTAAGCCATTAAATAGTAGTCTCTATGGAGCTTTAATGGGCTATTTATTATTTAGTATGTTCAAACAAGAAGCAAAATGAAAACACTATCCTTGCAATTAGACAATGTAAAATGTGAAGGCTGTGTAGCTAAAATTCAGACAGCTCTTGTTAAACACGAGAATATTCGATCAGTAGTAGCCGAAAAAGTAACTGGTAAAGTACTGATTACTGGCGATGATTTTGTAAATTCAGTTATCCTTGCCGAGCTTGCTAAACTAGGTTTCCCTGAAAGTAAAAAGAAGGGGTTTCTAAATAAGTTAAGCGCGTTGATTCAAAAATAAAATTCATTCACATTTTAATTAAACAATTATGAAAAGCAACATGGGACCACTTGACAAAGCAATTCGTATAATTTTAGCAATTACGTTTGCTGCATTGTACATTACTAAAATGGTAGAAGGGACAGTAGGTACTATTTTACTCGTTCTTGGAGGAGTTTTCCTTTTGACAAGTATTATCAGTTTTTGCCCATTATATACCCTACTCGGAATGAATACTTGCGCTGTGAAAAAGGAACACGAAGCACATCATAAACACGACCACAAGCATTAATAGTTTGCTATACTAATAAAAAAAGGGAGTCATTGATAAATGACTCCCTTTTTTTATTACCCCATTGTAATTATACGGCTTCCTTACTAGCTGCATTCCATAGCTGGTATCCACCGGATAAATTTTTCACATTTTTATACCCATTTTGCAATAAAATACGTTGCGCTAAATATCCCCGTAATCCTGCTTCACAGTATATAAATACATTTTTATCTTTAGAAATTTCACTCATTCTTTTTCTTAGTTCGTCTACCGGAATATTTATCGCATTGTTGATTTTCCCATTTTCAAATTCATCCGCCCTGCGAACATCTATAAGTAGCTCATCAGCGGTGATCAGCCCTATTTCATTCCAATAAAAAATATGCAATCTTTCTAATAAAATATTTTCAGCTACGAAGCCAGCCATATTCACCGGATCTTTTGCAGAAGAATAAGGTGGTGCGTAAGCATGTTCAAAATCGACGAGTTCATAAATAGTACTATTCCTTTTTATTAAGGAAGCCAATATATCAATTCTTTTGTCTACCCCATCGTACCCAGCAATCTGAGCACTATATAACTGACCTGTTTCAGGTGAAAATGCAATTTGGATACTCATTTGTTTTGAACCAGGGTAGTATCCGGCATGTGCTCCATTATGTGTAGTAGACACAATATGCTTAATTCCTGCTGCGACTAAATGCTTTGCAGCAGTGCCTGCTGTGGCAACAGTCATGTCAAAAACTTTTACAATCGCGGTATTGATAGATCCATGATATGCTTGCACATTTCCAAGTACAATATTATTTGCACATATCCGGCCTTGCTTATTGGCAGGACCTGCTAAATAAGTAATTAATGGTTGATGTGTGATTGGATTTTCAAATTCGATGGCATCTCCTACAGCGTATATATCAGGATGAGAAGTTTGCAAAAATTCATTGACCCAAATACCGCGCGCAGCGCCGATTTTTAATCCTGCAGCCAACGCTAACCTCGTATCCGGCTTAACCCCAATTGATAAAATAACAACATCTGCTTCAATAGGTGCGCCTGCTGATACATTTACTTGCAATCGAGCTCCCATTTTTTCAAATCCAGTTACTGCAGTACTTAAACGAAGGTCTACTCCTTTGGAACGGATATGCTGTTGAACAATAGCAGCAATTGGGAAATCTACTGGAGCTAAAATTTGATTACCCATTTCAATGATTGTAACGGTTATCCCTAGTTCTTTTAAATTTTCGGCCATCTCTAATCCAATAAACCCTCCCCCAATAACAACTGCTTTTTTAACCGACTGTTGTGTCACATAGGATTTGATATAATCCGTATCGTTTACATTGCGTAATGTAAAAATACCCTCGTTTTCAATCCCTGGTAAGGGAGGACGAATGGGTTCAGCTCCTGGAGACAAAACAAGCTTGTCAAAACTTTCTTCATAAATAGCTCCTGTAATTTTATTGCTTGCCTTAATTGTTTTGTTTACTACATCAATTGATACTACTTCAGTTTGCACCCGCACATCAATATTGAACCGTTGATTAAAGGCTGTTGCTGTTTGTACAAACAAGCTATTACGGTCCTTAATTACATTGCCAATATAATAAGGCAAGCCGCAGTTGGCATAGGAAATGTATTCCCCTTTTTCAAAAATAATTATTTCAGCATGTTCGTCTAATCTTCTTAATCTTGCTGCAGTACTAGCTCCACCTGCAACAGCACCCACTATTATGTATTTCATTTTACTAGTTTAGAACACAAAAATCAATATTTATCGCAATATTTATTGTGACAACTATCACATCAAAGAATACGATTTGATAACCTATAGTCCTATAATTTTTAGTGGCGCCTTTACATGACTAATTTGCCAAATTCATGTTAATTACGATAATAATCGTAGAAAATTGAATTTTTGGTTTAAACTTGTTGGTAATAAATGAATCAGATTGAATATTCAATTATTTATTAATTATTACCTGCTCCATTATGAACAAAGCAATACTAGTAGCGATCTCTTTTTTTGTATTCATTGGATTCATATCAAGTTGTTCAAAAACCGACGTAATTGCGCCAATACCCGTAACAGTCGACCCCTATGCAGCCATTAAAGCTGCCTTTGGAACAGCAATCGATTTTTCGCAACTAAGCAATTATGCCTTACAAGTAAGGCCAAGTTATATTACAAATGACAATGGAGGAAACAATCCTATAACCGACAAAAAAGCAACATTGGGTCGCGTTTTATTTTATGACAAGAATTTAAGTATTAATAATACTATTTCATGTAGTAGTTGCCACAAGCAAGCATTCGCATTTAGCGATACCTCAACAATAAGCAATGGAGTGCTTGGTGGCGTATCCATTAGGCACTCCATGAGATTAATCAATGCTAGATTTTCAAATGAGGTAAATTTTTTCTGGAATGAAAGAGCTGCAAGCTTAGAACAACAAACTACCATGCCTATTCAGGACCATGCCGAAATGGGCTTTAGTGGTTTAAACGGGCGCCCAACCATTGCCACTTTGCTGGCTAAACTTGCGGGTATCAACTACTACAAGGAACTATTTAAAGCTGTTTATGCGGATACGCTTGTAACAGAACCGCGTCTCCAAGAAACGATGTCACAATTTATTAGAAGCATCCAGTCGTTCGATAGCAAATTTGACATTGGAAGAGCCCAAACAAACAACAACAATAATCCCTTCCCAAATTATTCCGCTGTCGAAAACAATGGGAAAAATTTATTTTTAACACCCCCAGTTTTTGACGGAAGTGGGAATAGAATTGGAGGAGGAATAGGTTGTAATGGATGTCATAGAGCGCCGGAATTTGATATAGATCCCAATTCAAGAAACAACGGAATTATTGGTATCATTGGTAGCGCAGCTACTGAATTAAATAACACTAAATCACCATCCCTTAGAGACTTGGTTAAGCCAGACGGCACAGTAAATAGTCCTATGATGCATACCGGACAATTTAGAACATTGAATGCAGTACTTGCACATTACAATGCAATCCCGAATGTTGTAGGAAATAATAATTTAGATGGTCGTTTAAAAGTTGACAACGTTGGTAATAAATTGAATTTAACCCCCGCCGAAACCACTGCTGTAATTGCATTTATACAGACACTAGGAGGAACCAATATTTACACAGACAAAAAATGGTCTAACCCCTTTTTAGCACAATAGGACTTAGTTGTCTAAAGCGCGATTTAAAAAATGAATAAAAGGTGCCATAGATTCAAATGCGGAAATTGTTTTTTTAATTAACTGCTTATCTAACAACTCAGCATCTGATATGGGCATCATTACGACAAAGCTTTTTAATTTTAAGCATTCGATTGCAGGATTATCTATTTCATAATCCTTTGGCGCTCGTACCAACTTCTCTGAACTATCTAGACCTTCAAAATGGGCCTTAAATTTTTTATTATTAAGTATCGCTTTAAATTCTTTGTAACAATAGTCGAGCTCCTGTCTCACTTTTTTTAATTCAGGAGCCATTGGCATCCATAAGCCGCCGCCAATAAAAGAAGCGCCTGGTTCTAAATGAAAATAATAACCTGCAGAATCAATTTTTTTGCCCCCCTTGCTAAAACTAGCGCCTAGATTGGTTTTATAGGGATCTTTATTTTTACTAAATCGTACATCTCGATTAATTCTGAAAACACATTTTTTTGGTTCTATGTGCGAAAGCGAAGTATCAAATGCTTGTATTCCGTTTAATACTTTTTCAACAAATAATAAATAGTCTGCCTTTGCTAACTCATATTTTGGCTTGTTTTCCAAAAACCACTCTCTATTGTTGTGCTTTTTTAATGCCTTTAAAAATTGTATCGTACTATGTTGTATCATCTGACATTAGCTTTTAAAATATCTTTTATAATTCTTAGATGATGCGTTGTATGTACTACAAAAAATCTTTTAGTAGGTGCTACCTTTAAATGAGCAAAAAAAGGATGCGTAAAATACTGGTATGGGTCACAACTATCCAAGACCTTGAGGCTGTTTTTTGCTTTATTGATGCTTTCCATTAAATGGGCTTGCGTCAAATTTTCGATTGGCAAAACGGATGCGGGTGCTGTGGCCTTCCCCCTTGGTATTTTATTTAATGCGAGTACAATTATGCGTTTGAAATTGAATTCCCATTTATATTTAGTCGGGTCAGAATGCTTAACTCCTTCTACTATCTGAGTAATAACTAATAAACTATGTTCTATATGCCATGCCACACTGCCTTTAGAGACAGTGTGACTGACTTGGTCCAAATTTTTTATCTGTTGCGCTAACTGATCAATAAGGCTTAATAATTTAGGCATCGGTATATTTTAGACTAAAGTGTTTTTTTAGGTGGCAAAGCAAATGCTTTTGCCTCGTGTTCAAATTGACCATTATGTGCTCCATCACAAAATGGCTTATTTTTACTAAGTCCACAACGACAAAGTCCTAATACTTCCCTACCTCCCAAATCATACTGGTTTCCTTCTCGGTCTACAATAGTGAAATCTCCTTCTACTTTTATCGATCCATTATTATTAATGGTAATTTTTGTTGACATATTATAATTTTATAAGAATGAAAATAGCGTAAATCTTGCAATTAATCTTTATTTTTTTGCAACAAAATGGCTCAACAAATAATTCAATATGAATCGCAAATTGTTTAAATTTGTTTTACAGCTATTAAATAGTAACCTTTCGTTAACCCAGCATAATACCACCTAGTATGAGAATAATTTTCGTATTTTTATTGCCATTCCTTTCATTGTCTACGTTCGCTCAAAACAAGCAGCAAAAAAAATCGCATTCGTCAAGTATTGCTTCAAAAATTGTCACCGTTTTTTCTACAGCAGAAAATAGTGATATGAGGATATCAGCTGCGCCTCCAATTGGCTTTACTATACTACCACAGCCGGTTGAAGGAGAAATAAGTGTATTTGTAGATCCAACTAAGCAATTTCAAACAGTACTTGGTATTGGAGGTGCCTTAACAGATGCGAGCGCTGAAACTTTTTCCAAATTATCAAAAATCCAACAAGTACAATTACTAGAGGCCTATTATAGCAAAGAAAAGGGTATTGGATACTCAATAGCAAGGACCACAATCCATAGCAGTGATTTTAGTAGTGGAAGTTATACCTACGTGAAGGAAGGAGACACGGCCTTAAAAACATTTAATATTGATCACGATCGCGCATATCGATTACCATTTATAAAAGAAGTAATTAAAGCGGCTGGTGGAAAAATTACGCTGTATGCAAGTCCGTGGAGTCCTCCTGCTTTTATGAAGACAAATAATGAAATGCTACATGGCGGAAAATTAAAGCCAGCACTTAGTCAAAGCTGGGCAAATTATTATACTAAGTTTATTAAGGCCTACGAAAAAGAGGGTGTCCCTGTTTGGGGGATCACTGTACAAAATGAACCAATGGCTACACAAAAATGGGAGTCTTGTATTTATACTGCTGAGGAAGAAAGAGATTTCTTAAAAAACTACTTAGGTCCTACAATGCAAAAAGCTGGACTTGGTGCTAAAAAAATTATCGTATGGGACCACAATAGAGATTTAATGGTACATAGAGCCAATGTAATTTTTGATGATCCAGAAGCTTCTAAATACGCATGGGGAATGGGTTTTCACTGGTATGAGGACTGGAGCGGCGGTCAGCCCATGTTTAATAATGTAGGGCTCGTACACAAAGCGTATCCAAATAAAAATATAATGTTTACCGAAGGATGCGGAGAGCGTTTTGATTATTCAAAACTAAATGCTTGGTATTTAGGGGAACGTTATGGCCGATCCATGATCAATGATTTTAATAATGGAAGTGTGGGCTGGACAGACTGGAATATCTTATTAGACGAAACTGGCGGACCAAATCATGTTGGAAATTTATGCTTTGCACCAGTGCATGCTGATTTGAAAAAAGGAACACTTATTTTTACAAGTGCCTATTATTATATCGGACATTTTTCAAAATTTGTTCGCCCAGGTGCAAAATTAATTAATAGTTCGGCTAGCAGGAGTCAACTATTAACTACTGCTTTTGTAAATCAAGACAAGAGTATTAATGTAATAGTAATGAATCAAAGTGAAAATCAAATTAGATATAATTTATGTATTGGTACTTATGCTGCGGTTATTACAATCTTGCCTCATGCAATACAGACATTAGTCATTAAATAATATTATTTACTTGCAACTACTTCCACAAAAAATAAAATCACTTGTATTAGAAAATATAAGATCAATTGCATTGATTGTGTCCAAAAAAGAGAGTGGCTATAAGGCTGCAAAAAAATATCGCAGTTTTAGAATATCAATCAAGCATTATACAAAAGATTTTTTCTTAATTTTAATAGGCGTTTTTTCGGCAACTTTAGGATTGAAGGGATTTTTAATACCCAATCAATTCTTGGATGGAGGGGCAACGGGGATTTCCCTTTTAACTTCTACTCTAACAGGAATTCCTGTATACTTATTAATCATTGGTATCAATATCCCATTCATTTTACTGGGGTATATCACACTCGGAAAATCATTCGCAATAAAGACGGCCTTGGCAATCACAACTTTATCTCTATGCATTGCACTGATCAGTTTCCCACCCATTACAAAGGATAGCTTATTAATCGCCATTTTTGGAGGTATATTCCTGGGCGGAGGGATTGGATTAGCTGTCCGAGGAGGAGCTGTAATTGATGGCACAGAAGTGCTTGCGATCTATTTAAGCAAAAGGTTTGGAGTCACTATTGGCGATATTATTATCATCATTAATCTAGTCCTATTTTCAACAGCCGCTTATCTGATTTCTATCGAAGTGGCTATGTATTCTATGATTACTTATTTCGCAGCATCCAAAACGCTCGATTTTATCATTGAAGGTATTGACGAGTACATAGGAGTCACCATCGTCTCAACCCATTGCGAAGCAATACAAAAAATGATAATCGAAGTAATGGGAAGAGGGGTAACGGTATATAGTGGAAAAAAGGGTTTCGGGAAACGAGGGGAAGTAAAAGAAGTTGATATTATATATACAGTTATAACACGCCTAGAAGTAAATAAATTGAACGCAGAAATTGAGAAAATCACCCCCACTGCATTCGTAGTAATGAATACAGTAAAAGATACAAAGGGCGGAATGATTAAGAAAAAACCATTTAAAGATTAAGCACTTATTTTTTGTGTATACAATGCATTGTTGAAATCCGGAATTATTCCCAAATTGATGAACTTCATGAAAGAAAATGACCTACGTCATAACGTGTAAGTTTTTATAGGTAGAATTTAGCATCATAAATTTTATACTATGGAAAACCTAAAAGAGAAAACATTAAAAAGTATTGCATTAGAACACCACGAATACATACCCGTATTAGAAAAGTACAGTCTAGACTTTTGTTGTAGAGGAGCCAAAACGTTAGGTGAAGCTTGTGCAGAAAAAAATATTTCAATTGACGGTCTCTTTGCTGAACTAAACCTGACCGTCGCAGAAAATAAGCCCAAAATGCCATTTACCGAAATGACAGCAGCACAACTCATTTCCTATATTCAAATACACCACCATTTTTATGTAAGAAATGCAATTCCCACTATCCAACACCATCTTGAAAAAGTAGTC